>JBAYFK010000153.1:0-4103 GCA_041667225.1 Candidatus Omnitrophota bacterium | reverse complement strand
GATCTTTTTCATGCATTTTACGTTCTTGGAACAGCGCGGGCTGTAACAAGGCCCACACCTGAGCTCCTTTGCCTTAAAGAGAAGCGCGTGGCTATCCGACGGCGGAAGGTGCCTGGCGGGATCGGTCGGGCCGAACAGGGCCACGAAAGGAACGCGCATCGCAGCGGCGATATGCATCGGCGCGGAATCGGGGGTCACATATGCCGCAAAACTCTTCATGAGGGCCGCAAGCACAGGTATTGATGTCTTGCCCGCAACTATTATCGGCTTGGATGAATCAAGTTTAGATACCTTATTTATAGTCTCCATATCCGCGTTCGTTCCGGTCAGGACCGAGCGTATGTTAAGCTCCTTGGCGAGACGATCGCAAAGTTCGGCCACATAGTTAGCCGGCCAATTTTTTGTCGTCCATCTTGACGATGCCGCGACATTTATGCCGACGAGCTCCTGGCCGGGCTTGATCCATCCTTCAGAAAGAAGCTTTTCAGCCTGCTCTTCATCAGCCGGCGACGGCCATAGCTCAAGATCCTTATCTGCGGGTTTTATTCCCGCAAGTTTCAAAACGCGGAACTGGTGTTCTATCGGGTCCAGATACGGCGCATCGTCTTTTATCTTCTTGTTCAAAAAGAACGAGAATTTGCGGTTATCATATCCGTACCTGAAAGGCGCAAACGTCAGAAATGAAAGGATGTGGCTCTTTTTATTGTTCTGGAGGTCTATTACCATGTCGAAGCAGCTTTTACGGAGTTCCTTGCCCAGCCTGAACAACCCGGCATACCCCCTATCTTTATCTTTGAGATCGCAGACGATCCGTTCGTTAATATACGGGCACCTGTCGAGCGCAGATCTGCATTCCAAGCCCACCAGGACCTTGATATTCGCGTTGGGGAACTTCGCGCGTATTGCGCGCAGCGACGGCACGCTTAGTATGACATCTCCGATCGCGCTCAATTTTACAACAAGGATATTAAGGCTTCTCAACGCTTCTTCGTAAACGGCTATGGTCCGGGTCATCATCAGCTCCAGGCCATACCTCTCTTCTATGCGCTTTCTGGCGGCTGTCACTATGCTCTTGCAGAGATCGGCGTCCCTATGGATCCTTAAGATCTTTTCGGCCATGTCTTTGGGGTCCATCGGCCTGCAGAGCAGTCCCGTCTTCCCGTCCTCCACGATATCGACTACCCCTCCGACCATCGTAGAGACTACCGGCACGCCCGTCGCCTGGGCCTCTATAATGACCCTTCCGAAAGCTTCCGGTGTAATGGTAGCCGAAACTATCACGTCTAGTGAGCTCATCACCGCAGGAACATCCTCTTTTGCGCCGATAAATTGTATGGTCCTTGTAAGGCCTAACCTGCGCACAAGCAGATCCAGTTCATCTCTATACTTTTCTTTAGGCGCCTCGCCGGCTATCACGACCTTCAACTGGGGTATCTGGCGGTTTAATATGGCAACGGCCTTGATAAAATCGGTATGCCCTTTAAGCGGCGTTATCCTTGATATCATGCCGATCGTGAATTCTTTTGAATAATGGGTCGCCGGTACCCTGAATATAAATCTCGAAAGGTCAACCCCCCTCGGTATGAGGCGTATCCTTTCGTGCGGTACGCCGAAGTCCGAGACCATGTGCTTCGCCATTATATTGGAAGCTACTATAACGTACCTGCCCCAACCCATTACTTCGCTCAAAAAATGCTTCTTGTAGTAACCGTGCGCCGTAGTTATGAATATCCTATTGGTGAGCTTTGCGGCAAAGTACGCGGCAAGAGCCGGTATGCGGGAACGCGCGTGCACTATGTCTATATCCTCTCTGCGTATTATCTCGGCTATAGCGCGCACCATCATGATCCCATTGACGAGATCCTTTTTACCGACGGGAAGCGCATAGTGCCTGGCGCCTGCGGAATTGAGCTCTTTGACGAGTCTCCCACCGGACGAGATGACTATAGCCTTGTGGCCATGAGACATAAGATACCGCGCAAGGTCGATCGTGCCCGTCTCGACCCCCCCAACATCCAATGATGGCAACACCTGTAGGATATTCATCTTCTTATATTAACCCCGCAACAGCCCGATAAATGGCTTCTTTGTCTTTGACATCTTTTGCCGGCGACTTGTCTGACCAGGCGGCCTCCATCGCGCGAGAGAGATCTTCAGCTCTTGAGACAGCTATATAACCTTCGCTCTTTAAGTGGCCCAATATGCGTTCATGTTTCGAGACAGTATCTTTCTTTTTTTCCAGCTCGAACGCTACGACCTTCTTGCCAGAGCTCACCGCCTCAGAGACCATAGAGACGCTCTCGCCCGACACTATAGCTATATCTGACATATGGAGCATCCCGTTCACTGCGCCGTCTATATTACGGTCATTGGCGACGACAAGCAGCCTGCAGCGCTCGTGAGAGCCGAGCCTTTGCTTTAAAATATCTTCGACGTCCTTATTAGTCCTTCTCGAAGTGGTCGCAAGTATCCCCGCGCCGTGCGACTCCGCGAATTTTACCACCTCATCGACAACGCAAGCGATCAGCTCCCCGGTCAATCGATATTCCGGGTTGTCTCCGCCGACGAATAGGCTGATGAATTTCCCGTCTCCCGGCTTAATGAACGGCCGCAGTCTTTCGGCGGCTTCATCGTGACTGCCGCTTTCCACAAGGTTAGGGGCAAGCGTCGTGACCAGGATATTTTTTCTGGGGCGCGGGAGGTCGTGTTCCGGTATGACCATAAGCTTAAAATGCTTTGCCGCGTTGAACATGCCCGTAGGCTTCATGATGGTAATATTTTTTGCGTTATTCTCTTTGGCCATATAAGCGTTGACAGGCGCGATCGCGCTGCCGCAAGACACGACAAAATCGCAATATGACGCCATGAGCTCTTTATAGCAGTCTTTCTCAAGACAAAGTTCAAGGACCCACATGCGGCCGTGGCACCGCCAGCTTGAAAAACTCGCGAATATCCCTGCGAGCGTCCTGTGGAACCGGCTCTTGAACTTCACATCAACCACTACTATTTTGGTATCATCCGGGGTAAATCCGCGCTGAGCCCTCGCCTTTTGTATCTGGCGCGCGATCGCGAGGGACTGGTTCAGATGCCCCGCCCTGCCGTCGTTCAATACCATGACGGTCCTTACGGGTGTCGATTTCCATCGTTTATGCTGCCAAAGCCATTGGTCGGGATATTTTCTTATATAAAACTCCAGGAGACTCGCAAACCGCTGCAGGACCTCTTTTGTGCTGTCCGCACCGGATGCCGTCTTGAAATCTATATACTCTTCAAGGAATATTTTATGATACGGCCCTTTCACCCTCACCATGAAAGAGGGTAGTATGAGCGAGTTCGTCCTCCTCGCTATCTCAGCCGGGCCGATATGCGTCGACGTCGGACGGGCGAAGAAATCTACAAATACGCCATTTTTGCCGGCGTCCTGATCGGCCAGGATCCCAACGATATTCTTGTCGAGCAGAGCCCTCAATAAATTCTTGGTAGACATGCCCTTACGTATGACCTTACATCCCTTCGACTCCCTGAGCTGGTTCAGGAGTTCATTCAGCCGCTTCATCTTCTGCTCCCGCACCAGGACTGTTATCGGATATCCGACGACTGCGCTGGTAAGGCTCGACAGTTCCCAGTCGCCGAAATGGGCAGTCAAGAGAATGGTCCCTCTGCCTGAGTTTGACGCATTGACAAGGCGCTCGAGGTGCGGTATTTCCACGTATTTTTCTATATATTTCTTATCTACTTTGGTAAGGTTCAATATCTCGACAAAGGTCTGCATAAGGTTCTTGTAGACGGACTTGGTTATCGCTCTAAGCTCACGGGGAGATTTCTCCTTGGAGAAGGCGGACTTCAGGTTCGCATAGGCTATGACACGCCGTTTCTTGTTCAGCATGAACGCTAACGACCCAATACGGCGCCCCAGCCACAGCGAAAAGCTGATCGGTATGACGCTGAATATTATGTTGAGCAGCCTAACGAGTATACAGGCTATGTAATCGAGCAATCAGCTCCTCCTTACCGCTTGTGATATCCATATCTATGGCCAGTACCATTACCGCGTAATTACCTATCGACAGGCCGAAACGGTTGAGCTTAACGGCGTCTTTCTC
>JBAYFK010000152.1:0-4121 GCA_041667225.1 Candidatus Omnitrophota bacterium | reverse complement strand
GCCCTCAGTTTATCTTTAGCTTCTTTGGGTATGACCTGTTCATAGTTCGGGAAGTCGCCCTCTATAAGCCTCGACACGATCTTCGTATTCCCTATGTCGAAAGCTACCTGGTTTTCTCCGAACGATATTTTTACATCGCCGGTGTCTGTAAGCAACCTTGAAAGCTCATTAACGGTCTTTGTAGGAACTATGAATTTGCGCTCCTGGGTTTTGGGTAGTTGGATCTTATGCTCCGCCACCGCCAGCCTTCTTCCATCCGTAGCCACAAGTCTTATATATGAAGGTTTTATTATGAAGAGTACGCCGTTCAATATATACCTGGTTTCATCACGGCTCATCGCAAAGATTGTTCTGGAGAGCATCTTCTTTAACTCTTTTTGCGGTATGATTATAGATTCTTTGTTTTTGAATTCGGGTATTTGCGGGAATTCGTCTTTTGGCAGGCCCATTATTTTAAATGCGCATGTCTGGCATTCAATATGGACAAGGTTGTTCTTTTTTACCGAGATCAATACATCCGATTCCGGCAACTCTTTTATTATATCAAAGAATTTTTTAGCGGGTATTGTTATTGAGCCTGTGACTTGGGGTTTTACCGGTATAGTAGATATTATACCAATATCAAGATCTGTAGCTGTAAAGACTATATTATCATCTTGTGTTTCAATTAATATGTTAGATAGTATCGGGAGGCTGCTTTTTGCGTTTATAGCGTTTTGTGTGCTTTGGATACCTTTTAACAAAATATCTTTGGTGGAATTAAACTTCATTATTACTCTCCTATTGAGGCTGTTATCTATTTAAAAACTTAGTAACAGTATTAGTATAACCCGTGGATATGTTAGTAACTTCATAACTAGTTCTATTAAAGGCACTTAACACATAAAATTTTTTGTATAACCCAAGTATTTTATCAACAGATCTAACCCTTAATATCCCTGACAAGCCTGTCCACAAGGTCGCACAACCCCTTTTTCGCTTTCATATCGGTTTCTATCTTCTCATATGCGTGGATGACGGTTGTGTGGTCGCGGCCGCCGAAATATTCCCCTATCTCAGGAAGTGAATAGTCGGTCAACTGCCTGGCAAGATACATGGCGATCTGGCGGGGGTAGGCGATGGCCCTACTCCTCTTCTTTACCTTCATATCCGAGAGCTTTATATCGAAATATTCACAAACTTTCTTCTGGATCAGGTCGATGGTTACCTTCTTTTCACCCTCGATGATCATATCCTTCAAAACCTCTTTAGCGAGCGCGACCGAAACATCTCCCCCGATCAATTTTGCGTAAGCCACGACGCGTATGAGCGCGCCTTCAAGTTCCCTTATATTCGACTTTATCTTCTCCGCCAGGAAATAAAAAAGATCGTCGGACAAAGCGATCGTTTCGCGCTCTGACTTTTTCTTCAATATCGCTATCCTCGTTTCAAAATCCGGCGGCTGTATGTCGGTGACGAGTCCCCAGCCGAACCGCGACACGAGCCTCTCTTCAAGGGTGTGTATCTCCTTCGGAGGCCTGTCGCTCGAAACGACTATCTGCTTATGCGCGTCATGCAGAGCGTTGAACGTATGGAAGAACTCTTCCTGCGTTGATTCTTTCCCCGCGATGAACTGTATATCGTCTATCAAAAGGACGTCGACGTGCCTGTATTTTTCCCTGAATTTTAACGTCGTCCTCGTCTGGATAGCATTTATGAGATGGTTCGTGAACTCTTCGCTCGAGATGTAAAGGATCTTCGATTTTGGGAATTTCTGTAAAACCTTCTGGCCTATAGCATGCATAAGATGAGTCTTGCCGAGTCCGACGCCGCCGTATATGAAGAGAGGATTATAAGCTTTTGCCGGCGAGTCGCAGACGGCGAGAGACGCTGCGTGAACGAACCTGTTGCTCGGCCCGACGACGAAATTATCGAAAGTGTATTTCGGATTTAAACCGACTTCCTTGGCGGTGTCCTGTTTCTCTTTGGCGAACGGCCAGAAAGTCTTCGCCTCTTTTTTCACATCTCTTTTATCAGGCGCAGCGATAGTGCCTTCGACGCCGGCTTCTTTCAGTAGAAAATCTATTTTAAGCGGCGCGCCGAAAGATTTGAGGATGCTCGTATTTATCAATTCCATATAACGGCCGAGAAGCCAGTCCCTAAAAAACTTATTCGGGACCTCTAAGGTCAGCGTGTTGTCTGTGGAAACGACGTATTTTATAGGGGCGAACCAGATGTTGAAGGTCTGTTCGTTATCCAGCTCTTTTCTGAGTATATCCTGAGCCTTCAGCCAAACGGAAGGGTCTTTTTCAGCCATTTTAAGTTATCCTTGGGAAGTCAAAAGTTATCCACAACTTAACAACTGGAATTTAACACAAAAGAAAAAGTTATTCACAAGTTGTACACAGGTGTAAGGGCTCTATTATAATTGATGCAAAAGGTCAATGCAAGAAAAAAATCGGTTTAGTGTATGAATAATTATTGACTCATTGGGAATTTGTGGTATAATTAGCCCTCGTGTTGTCAGGATCAAAAGATAGACCTTACCATAAATAATAGATAGATAACGCCGTATATCGAGCATAGAAAGGAAAGAAGATGAAATATAATCTGAAATCGACATCAAATATAAAGAGAAAAAGAACACACGGGTTCAGAAAGAGAATGAAAGACCGCTGGGGGCGTGAAGTGCTCAAAAAAAGACGCCAAAAAGGCCGCCACAAGCTTACAGTATGATCTCCGACGAGACTTTCCCGAAAAAAGAACATTTAATAAAGACAAAAGACTTCAGGAAAGCGTATAAAGAGGGCGTCCCATACAGGGCCGGCCCTATTATACTTTACAGCGTTCGTAATGGATCGGAATATAGCAGGCTTGGTGTAGTGGTCAGCGCGAGGAATGTAAAGCTCGCCAACAGACGCAACAGGATCAAGAGACTTTTACGGGAAGCTTACCGGAAGACCAAAAAAGGCATAAAAACAGGTTTTGACATAGTTTTGGTCGTTAAAAAAGACTTAAGCAGGGGATATTTTTATAAAGATATCGAAAAAGTCTTTCTGCGGCTTATAAAAGAGGCGCACCTCCAAGCATGAAAAAGCTCATCCTTAATATGATTCACTTTTATCGTAACCACCTGTCAATATTGAAGTTGCAATGTTGCAGATTCTATCCTTCGTGCTCTGGATACGCTATCGAGGCGATCGAGAAGTATGGAGTACTCCTTGGAATGTGGAAGAGCATAAAAAGGATACTCAAATGCCATCCGCTTTCTAAGGGCGGATATGACCCTGCGTAAGATAAACAACAAAAAGATCGGATAAAAAGATGGAAAAACGACTTATAATAGCGATCGCGTTCTCTATAGTCATAATTGTAGCGTTCCAGAATTTCATGGTTAAGCCCAACACCCCGGCGAAACAGCAAAATATGGCTCAAGTCACGACACCCGCGGCCCTGCCGGAAAAAGTCGCAGAGACCGAATCTCCCGACGAGCTTATAGCCAACGAAAAAGAATTTGAGGTAGAGACGGACCGTTATATACTGGCCTTCAGTAATATAGGAGGCGCGTTAAAGAAGATCAGCCTGAAAGATTTTAAAAAAGTGGGTTCCGATGACATTCTCAACCTGGTCGATATCAAACATCCGCGCGAATATATCTTTTCCCTTCACAGCTCTACCCTTTCGAAAGATCTCGACATAGCCCCATATGAACTTGAAAAAAAGGACGGCGAGATAATCTATGCTCTTAAAACCGGGAATATTGAGGTAAAGAAAAAATATATTTTACATAAGTCTTCTAATAGCATAGAGTTACAGATTCATGTGAGAAATCTGTCAGCGGAGCCGGCCAATTTTTCGTACCGTCTTAACGGCGGGTCGGGCATGACAGAACCTACGCCTGCCGACAAGCGATTCGTAGAGGTGACATCGAAGATCGACGGGAAGATACTGAATTTCAAAAATCCGAAAGATAAAAGGATCGTCAATCCCGGCCTCGTAGGCTGGACGGCCCTGAAGAACAAATATTTTTCTATTATTTTGAAGCCGCTCGGCGAGACCAAGGGCGAATTTTATAATGAGACAAAAGACAAGTCTTTAGTTACCGGCGTAGAATCTCAGGACATTTCTATACCTGCCGGCTC
>JBAYFK010000151.1:0-4157 GCA_041667225.1 Candidatus Omnitrophota bacterium | reverse complement strand
GTATCTTTCTCTGCCCTTGAGTCACTACTATAACTGCAACGACTACTATGACTAGCATGACTACCATCAATATCAATGTAAAAACGTCGAGTTGTGACTTTTCGGGAGCGAAGGGTGAAAATAGCGCATACACCTGATAAAGAGCTGTAGGTATCCTCGATATGATACCGGCTGTTATGATAAGCGACATCCCGTTGCCGATCCCATATTCCTGTATCTGTTCACCAAGCCACATTATGAAGGCCGTGCCGCTGGTCAGTGTAATGACTGTAAGTATCCTGAATCCCCAGCCAGGGAACTGAACGATCTCAAGGCCTTGAAAATGAGCTGAATTTTCGAGCCACAGCGCTATAAAATAAGACTGTATAACTGCCAGTATGATGGTCCCATACCGCGTATACTGAACTATCTTCTTATGTCCCGACTCGCCTTCTTTGGCTATTCTTTCAAGAGCGGGTATTACCGCCGTCAAAAGCTGAAGTATGATCGACGACGATATATACGGCATGATACCCAGGGCAAATATGGTCATCCTGGATATGGCGCCTCCGGAGAACATGTTCATGATCCCAAATAGCGCGCCGCCTTGCGACTTTGCGAGGCTGGCAAAGAACTGAGCCAGCTTTAATCCGTCGACACCCGGCGTTGGTATATATGTGCCTATCCTGTAAACCGCTATCAGCCCGAGCGTGAATAGTATCTTCTTACGCAGATCCGGGATCTTAAATATATTTCCAAACGCTTCTATCATTATTTTACCTTACTTATCAGCTCTATTTTAGAGCCGGCTTCTTCTATCTTCTTCTTCGCGGTTACCGAAACCTTATGAGCTTTTACAGTCAGAGTCTTTGTAAGTTTGCCGTCGCCGAGGATCTTGACCATCTCTATCGCGCTGCCTATGAGCCCGGCTTCCTTGAGTTCTTTCAGTCCGACAATCGTGTTATTCTCAAACCTGTTCAAAGCCTCAACATTCACCGTCTGGTAAAATTTCTTGAACGGTGAAGTGAATCCTCGTTTCGGGATACGTCTTATGAGAGGCATCTGTCCGCCTTCGAACCCGAGCCTTACACCCCTGCCGGAACGCTGGCCGGTACCTTTGTGGCCTCTGCATGATGTCTTGCCATGGCCTGACCCAGAACCTCTTCCGCGGCGTTTTGTTTTCCTGTTAGCGCCTTCAGGCATGCCTATTTCATTTATTTTCACTTTTTACCTCTTCGTCAGTTATGATCTTTCTTTCCAGTCTCAACTGCTTTAATCCTACTATTGCGGCCTTCATAACGTTCAGCGCCGCATCAGATCCCAGGCTCTTCGTCAAGATGTCTTTTATACCGCCCGCTTCGCAGATAGCTCTCACAGCGCCGCCCGCGATAACGCCTGTACCTGGGCCTGCGGGTTTAAGCAGCACCCTGGCCGACTTATAGTGGCCTATAATTTCATGAGGTATCGTTGTGCCTTTAAGATTTAACTTAAAAAAGCTTTTTTTAGCGTCGGTGAGGCCTTTTCTTATGGCGTCCTGTATTTCATTCGCCTTTCCGAATCCAAGGCCTACCGTTCCTTTACCGTCGCCGGCTACTACAAGGGCGTTGAATGAGAACCTGCGCCCTCCTTTCACAACTTTAGCGACCCTTTTTATCACAACTACTTTCTCGATAAACTCTTTCTGGCGCTCTTCGAACTTCGGCCTCCTGCCCATGCCGCCGCGTCCGCCAAACTGCCTTTCCGGCCTTTGCGCTTTATCCTGAGTACCTGCTTCTACCTTGTTATCATTATTTGGTTTTGCCAATTTTCTACCCCGCTAGTTTTGATTATATGTTTAACTTCCAGGATCTATTAAAAATCCAATCCGCCTTTTCTTGCGGCCTCGGCAAGAGCCTTGACCCTGCCGTGATAAGCATAACCGCTCCTGTCAAGCACGACCTTGGTGATACCATTCTTCTTACAGGCAGCTGCAAGGGCCTCGCCCAGCAGGCTGGCGCCTTTAACATTGCCGCCGTCCTTTTTCACTTTATCCGCCAGCTCCTTGGACGCCGTCGATAAAGCTAAAAGAGTTTTGCCGGCATCGTCATCGATGATCTGTGCGTACAGATTCTTCAAGCTTCTATACAAACTAAGTCTCGGCCTTTCAACTTTGCCGGAAATTTTCTTTCTGATCCTCGTATGCCTCTTTATACGGCCTTCAACCTTGATCCATTTATTTCTCATTTTAATATACCTTTTTATTAAGCGGCGCCACCAGCACCCGCAACGGCCTTACCGGCTTTGCGTCTGACGTGTTCACCGACGTATTTTATACCTTTACCTTTATACGGCTCAGGCCTGTAGAAATCCCTGATCTCTGCGGCAACTTTTCCCACCAGCGTCTTATTCGAGCCCTTTATGTTGATCAATGTGGGCTTCGGCGTCTCTATCGTAATTCCATCCGGTATAGGATAGTTGATCGGGTGAGTGTAGCTGAGCTGCAGATTGAGTACTTTGCCCTGTACGGCAGCCTTAAATCCTACACCTGTGATCTCAAGATCTTTACCATACCCCTGAGTTACTCCTATGACCATGTTGTTTATCAGGCTGCGCAGCAACCCGTGTATAGACTTAGCCTGCTTTTCATCGGACGGACGGCTTACGGTCACCTTGCCGTCTTTAACCTCGATCTTAAAGTCCGCAGGTATTGCGAGATCAAGCTTACCCTTCGGCCCCTCTATCAGGATCTTGGATCCTGACATGCTGGCCTTAACGCCGCTGGGTAGTGCTACAGGTTTCTTGCCAATTCGTGACATCTAAATTCTCTCTTTCTTATTTTACCAAATAGTGCAGATAACTTCTCCGCCAAGCTTCTTGGCTCGGGCATCGTTATCGACCATAAGGCCTTTGGATGTTGATATTACGGCAACTCCCAGCCCGCTATAGACCTTCGGAAGATCGTCAACTTTCTTATATATGCGTAAACTGGGTTTGGAGATGCGCTTGATCCCTGTTATTGCAGCTGTTCCATCTTTCGCATATCTCAGATATATCCTCAATACGCCCTGATTGGTATCCTTGATCACTTTATATGCGGTGATGAACCCTTCCAGCTTGAATACCTTGAGTATCTCTTCGGATAACTTCGAGTTTTTTACTTCCACTACTTCTTTTTTGGAAAAGCTACCATTTCTTATGATGGTAAGCATATCCGCTATTGGATCTGTCAACGCCATTTAGTTACTCGCTTTCTTCGTAATATAATTTATCAGCTCTATGTGACCCGGACTCTACCAGCTCGCCTTTACGACACCCGGTATCTCGCCTCTTGACGCAAGCTCCCTGAAACATATCCTGCAAAGCTGGAACCTTCTCATGAAACCGCGCGGCCTGCCGCATATCCTGCACCTGTTATACTGCCTCACCGGCCATTTCTGCTTCCGTCCGCACTTAACTATTAACGATGTTTTTGCCATTATCCCTTACCTTTATTTTTTGAACGGCATACCGAATAATCTCAGGAGTTCGAACGCCTCATCCCTATTCTTGGCAGTCGTAACGATAGTTATATCCATGCCGTGAACCTTGGTTATCTTGTCAGCGTCGATCTCCGGGAATATTCCCTGCTCGGTAAGCCCGAACGAATAGTTACCGCCTTTGTCGAATGAATTCGAAGGGAGCCCCCTGAAGTCCCTGATCCTCGGGATCGTGATCGAAATGAGCCTGTCCAGGAACTCATACATCATCGCCCTGCGAAGGGTAACTTTACACCCGATCGGCAGCCCTTTTCTTATTTTAAAATTAGCGATAGCCTTTTTTGCCCTTGTCACGACAGGCTTCTGGCCTGTGATCATGGCAAGTTCATGCTGCGCCGCATCCAGGAACTTGATATCCTGCGTCGCTTCACCAAGCCCTATATTAATGACGATCTTCTTCAACTTCGGGACCTGGAGCTTGTTCGTATAATTGAACAGCTTCATCATCTCGGGAGATATCTCGGAATTAAATCTTTCTACCAGTCTAGGTTTAGTCATATATTAGATAGCCTCTTTGCATCTTTTGCAAAATCTCGTTTTTGTTCCGTCTGCCAGCACGTTTATGCCGACGCGGGCGTACTTATTACATGTTTTACATAACAGAGCCAGGTTCGATAGATGAATAGGGCTCTCTTTTTGCATTATTCCGCCCTGCTGGTTCTG
>JBAYFK010000150.1:0-4196 GCA_041667225.1 Candidatus Omnitrophota bacterium | reverse complement strand
TTCAGCGGATATTCCCAGCTTTGCGCTAAGTATATACCCGCAATCCCCTATCGATAGCGTCTTGTCAAAATCAGAGGCAAAGAGGATCTTTTTCTTCATCTTGACCGCATACCTTTCTTCCTGAAAACCGAATATTTGGGAAGTATAACACTTTAGAAACTTATTGTCAATAAATGGGTTTTAGCTCTTAAATCTTAATACTCGACCTTAGTTTTTACGAACTTTATATTGATCAGCGTTATCACAAATACCACTAAGAATACGATATAGCCCAATGCGGAAGCATAACCCATCTGGAACTTCCTGAAGCCCATATCGTAAAGATATGCCACTACCGTGAGGGCTGAATCGAGTACCCCGCCTATGCCGAATTCGCTTTCGGTCATTATATATATACGTTCGAACACCTGGAATGACGCAATAAAGCCCATTATGACCACAAATACCATGGTCGGTTTCAGGAGAGGGAGCGTAATGTGCCAGAACTTTTCCCAGAGGTTGGCGCCATCGATGTCCGCCGCCTCATAAGCCGATGTCGGTATGGTCTGCAGCCCCGCGAGGAAGAGTATCATGTTATACCCGATACCTGCCCATATCGACATTATCATGATAGCGGGCAGCGTCCATACCGGGCTCATGAGCCAGTCGATGGGTTTAAACCCTATCTGTATCAGAAAATAGTTGATAAGCCCATACTTCTCGCCTGCGAACATCCACTTCCATATGACGGACAGGGCTATAACGGATGTTACGGACGGGATAAAATATATTATACGGAAGAAATTCTTGAACCTTATCTGCTGGTCTACTGCCATAGCGAGGAAGAGGGAGATTATTACTCCGGGAGGTATAACGCCGAGAGTGTAAAAAGCGGTATTCCCCATGGCCTTCCAGAAGCGCGGGTCGTTAAAGAATATATTCTTGTAATTGGCCAGGCCGACCCACTTCGGAGCGTGTATGCCGTTATACTCGGTGAACGACCAGTATAGCGAAGCGATCAGGGGGCCCAGTACGAAGATGACGAATAGAAGCACGGCGGGAGCAATAAATAGGAACGACCACTTCATCCCGTTCAAGCTTGCGAAAAAACTCTTCTTGCGCATATCGTTGGTACCTCTAGAATGTCTCGTATTTCTTCATGTACCGGCGTACCATATCAAATGCCTTTGGTACATACTCAAGCTCTTCTTCCTTACCCTCATATTCTATATTGAAAAAGCCGCGGTAATTCGCGTCTTTGATGATCTTGAATATCTTGTCAAAATCGAACTCAAGCTCCTGCCCTTCTTTTGAGAGCTTGTGGATCTTGCAGTGCATGTGGGTCGTGAACTGCATAGACCTCTTGAGAGCGTCATACATATCAGGATCGTGGTAATTACCGCTGTCAAGATTTAGCTTAACCCACGGAGAATCGACATCTTTAAGAAGTTTCAGCGTCTCTACTGAAGTGGGTAAATAACCTCCGTCGTTATGCGATTCTATGGCGAGCGTAACTCCCTTCTTAGCGGCATACTGGGCGCACTCTTTTATGCTCTTCACTACCTTGGGCCATAATTCTTTATGCTTTTCTTTAGGCGACCATCCTGCGAATATCCTTAAGTTCGGCGCGCCGAGAAGGTAAGCGGTATCCGTCCAGCTGTTGATCTTCTCGACCTCGGCCTTCTCGTCCTTTTCATTGTCCTTCCCGAAACTGTTACCGGGAGATACGGCCGATATCGTGATCTGAAGGTCTGTGGCGAGTTTCTTTATCTTCAAGAGGTAATCCGGATCCTGGCTCTTCAAGTGTACGTCTATGATATCCATGCCGCCGACTTTAAGGTCATCTGCGCATACATGAAGAAGTTTTTCAAGATCCATCTTACCGCTGTCAAAAGTCCTGTTATAAGACCAAGTACAAAGCCCTAGTTTCATCGCGTTTCCCCTATTTTACTTTTGCCCATTTACCTGACTCGTTCGAATCATACGCGGCGTTGATGACGCGCATAGTCTCACGTCCTTCTTCTCCGGATACGAAAGGCTTCTCGCCTTTGATCACACAATCTACGAAATAGTGCACCGCGTTCTCCCAACCGTTGCCCTTACCGATCTCCGGGCAGAGCTCGCCGAGAGCGCAGTTGGGGTCTTTACCCTTGCCCGTCTCGACCAGATATGCCCTTACCGGCTTCTCTGAACCGATGGAAGTGACCATCTTACCCTTCGATCCGTACACAAATGTAAGGACCTCATACGGCCTCGTCGTCCAGCTGCATTCTATCTCGCCCTTTGAACCGTCCTCGAACTTGAAAAGGACCGTGGCATTATCGTCTACTTTGACAGATTTCTCTATGGTCCTTATGGTCGCGAAGACTTCCGTTATCCTCTTGTTTGCGAACCACCTGATAAGGTCGGTTATGTGGACGCCTATGTCTATCATCGCGCCGCCGCCCGACTTCTTCTTATCATAGAACCAGTGGGCCTTACCCTCCGACCAGTATTCCGGGCCGGCGTGGCCGATCCTGCCCCTGATATTATGGATATTTCCCAATAGCCCCGAATCGAGTATCTTCTTTGCAGCGACGTGGACAGGATCGAACCTCTGGGTCTGCTCGACCATGATGTAGACGCCGTTCTTTTTGGCGGCTTTTACCATATTGTCCGCGGCTTTTGCGGTGATAGAGATCGGCTTTTCTACAAGGACATGCTTCTTATTGGCGCAGGCGCCGATCGTCATCTCTTCGTGCAGGTAGTTCGGGGTATCTACAAATATCGCGTCGATATCGTTCCTGGTGACGAGCTTCTTCCAGTCTTTGATTATGTCTACATTTTTTAGTTCGAACTTGTTCCTCAGGTTCTTCGCCTTTGCTTCTTCTATATCGCATAAGGCTTTTACCACTACTTTTTCTTTATAATTGACCAAATTCGGCAAACTTGCTCTTTCGGCTATCTTTCCGCATCCGATAACTCCGACTCTGACTACCATGTTTCTATCTCCCTGCCTGCCAACAGGCAGGCCTTGTTTAAATTTAATAAAAAGTGCGATCATTATACTAAAATAACCGCTTAAAATCAACCTCATAATCCTGATACGGCTGGTGCCGGCAGGTTATAAATATATGCGCTTATTACGTTTAGATGATTCGTAGATGGCCCAGACGAGATCCTGCGTCTTCTTCGCATCTTCGGCCGTAACTGCGGGCTTCTTCCCCTTAGAAAGCGAATCGTAGTAATCCTTGATCTCATTATAATGGCAATATCCCCAATAGCTCTTTACGCCATTGCCATAATCGATATATTCATTCTTTTTGGGTTCGGCCTTCTCTTTACCGCCTCTGCGATACCCTATATAAGCAGAATCTTTTATTATATGGACCTTCGCCTTTTCGCAATCTATCTCTATAACAGGATCGTCATCGTAAGAATAGAAGTTCATGAGGTAGAAACAGACGTAGAAACCACTCTTGAACATTATTATACCCTCGGCTGAATCTTCGACATTTATAAAGGTGTGCATCCTGTTGGCGCATTTAGCTTCGACATAATCTATATCGCTTGGGGTGAGCCATCTTAATATATCGAGGAAGTGGATCGCCTGGTCTATGACGACGCCGCCGCCCTCTTTATTCTTCCTGCCCTTCCAGTCGCTCTTCTTGTAGTAACTATCGGGCTTATGATATGTGAGGACGAGCTTTGCGCTCTTCATCTTGCCCAGCGACCCGTCCTTTATGCGCTTTTTGACGAGGCGTGAGCCGGGATTGAACCTGTTCTGGAATATGACGCCAAGGACGACCTTATTCTTTTTGGCCGCATCTATCTCTTTTTCGGCCTCTTTTGGGTCTAACCCCATGGGTTTCTCGGTCAATATGTTGATCTTATTTTTAGCGGCTTCAATGACCATAGGCATGTGCATATAGTGGGGAGTTAAGACATGAACGACGTCGAGAGGTTCCTGGGAGAGCATCTTCTTATAGTCGGTATAATATTTACAGCCGTATTCTTTGGCCTTGGCCTTTGCCCTGTCCGCTTTTATATCGCAGACAGAAACGAGCTTTACTCCCTTTAGATTCAACAATGACCGGGCATGCATGGGAAATATGGTGCCGCAGCCGATTATGCCTGTTCGTATCATCTTCATATAGAAAATAAGGTTATCATAATGCCTATTGCCCAGTCAAGGCATTAATAACATGTAGGGACAAGGCATGCCTTGTCCCTACAAT
>JBAYFK010000149.1:0-4206 GCA_041667225.1 Candidatus Omnitrophota bacterium | reverse complement strand
TTTCCCAGCTCTACCAGGACCATAAACGCGGGATCAATGCGGGTTACGCTAAATTCGAGACGTTCCCTATATGGAACATACCGTTAAAGCATCCTGTCAACGTTGCATACGAAGCGGCTACGGCCGACATACAGGACTTTAACCTGGTAGACCCGTTCCACCTCAATGCCTATAACAAAACAACCATAAATTATAACCGCGACGTTGACAGCTTCCCCATATTAAAACTGATGCTTTCCAGGATATTGGATAAGAACCTGGACATGCCCTTATACAATTCTCCGACGGACATGGGGGTCAACAGGGCAGGCTTCGGTATAGTTGACGACGCGGCTGTGCAGGAGGCGGCAAAACAGGAACTTATAAGAAGATATTTCAGATATAATACTGAATACGCTCTTGGAATAGAGAAAAAATCCACGGGCGAAAGGGTCGAGCGTCTCATGGAAGAGCTCGGGGTGAAGATCACGGACCGCCATATCGTTGAGATCGCGCGCAAGACCGCCGAAGAATCGGAAGCAAAAGGGAAGGGCAACCTCGGCATATATTGCGGAGCGGCCCTTGAGCTGAAGGACGGCAGGGTAGTGACCGGAAAGAATACGAAGCTCATGCATGCCTCGTCGAGCCTTATACTGAACGCAGTAAAAGTTCTCGCCAATATACCGGACGAGATACTCCTTCTTTCACCGCACATCATAACGCAGATATCTGTTTTAAAAGAGGAAATACTGAACGCTGAAGCCTCTTCTCTCGACCTGGAAGAGACCCTTATAGCGCTTTCGATAAGCGCTACTACGAACCACACGGCAGAACTGGCAATGCGAAAACTTACTGACCTTAAAGGTTGCGAAATGCACATGACCCACATTCCGACGCCGGGAGACGAGGTCGGACTTAAAAGATTGGGAGTTAACCTGACGACTGACGGTAAATTCTCTTCCCGCAATCTGTTTACGGCACAATAAAACAATAGGAGATCGAGATGTGTAAGATAGTTCTATTAAGGCACGGCGAAAGTGTATGGAATAAAGAGAACAGGTTCACGGGATGGACCGATGTAGACCTGTCTGAAAAGGGGATAGTAGAGGCAAAGAAAGCGGGCGAACTCCTTAAGAGCGAAGGTTTCACCTTCGACATCGCTTACACATCAGTCCTAAAGAGAGCAATAAGGACCCTATGGCTCGCCCTCGACAATATGGACCTCATGTGGATCCCCGTACACCATTCCTGGAGACTGAATGAAAGGCATTACGGCGCTCTGCAGGGGCTTAATAAATCGGAGACTGCCGCAAAGTACGGCGATGAAAAGGTGCTTATATGGCGCAGAAGTTATGACATACCGCCTATGGCGCTTGAAAAGACAGATTCGCGCTATCCCGGGAACGACCCCAGATACAAAGACATGGACCCGAAAGATATACCGGTCACGGAGTGCCTCAAAGACACGGTAGCGAGATTCCTGCCGTACTGGCATCAGGCGATAGCTCCTACCGTAGCTTCCGGCAAAAAAGTGATCATAGCCGCTCACGGCAACAGCCTGAGAGCGCTCGTCAAATATCTGGATAATGTTTCCGATAAAGACATAGTCGGCCTGAACATACCTACAGGGATACCCCTGGTATATGAGCTCGATGGCGATCTAAAACCTATAAAACACTATTATTTGGGAGACCCTGAAGAGGTGAAGAGAGCTATGGATGCTGTCGCAAACCAAGGAAAAGCGAAGAAATAGCCTTGTAATATTGCAATATGTAGGGTATACTTATTGTTAGGATGACGACAGTCAAGAGTAACCCGTTCTCGGGCTATGGGCACGTAGGTGCCAAAAGACTCTGTCGCCATCCTCTTTTTTTTGTGCCTTGACTCCGGCTCCTGCCTATGTTAAAATCCTCCTAATTATATACCAATTGAAGTGACTGAAAGGACATATGAAGGAATATTGTGGTGTTGTAGGTATATACGGCCATAAGGATGCTGCAAGGCTGGCGTATCTGGCCCTTTACGCCCTCCAGCATCGCGGGGAAGAATCTGCCGGAATAGTCAGCTTCGACTTCAAGAAGGTGCACGCCCATAAAGGCATGGGGCTTATCGGCAATGTCTTTGATGAGAACGGCCTGAAGAAATTAAAAGGCCCCATGGCCATCGGCCATGTCAGATATTCGACGACCGGTTCAAGCGTCATAAAGAACGTCCAGCCTCTTCTCGTAGACCATAAAAAAGGTTTTATCGCCGTAGCGCATAACGGCAACCTGACCAATTCGGTTGAACTCAGGAATGAACTTGAGAATTCCGGATCTATCCTGCAGACTTCGATGGACTCAGAGCTTATCGTGCACCTGCTCGCCAAAGACCAGAAAAATAATTTTAAAGAAAAGATCGTACCTATAGCAGCGAGGATGGAAGGGGCCTATTCTTTCGTCCTCATGATAAACGACGCCATATATGCCATAAGGGACCCTCACGGGTTCAGGCCTCTTTGTATAGGAAAACTCTCTGATGGAGGCTATATCGTAGCAAGCGAGACATGCGCTCTCGATATGATCCAGGCGGAATATGTGCGCGATGTCGAACCGGGGGAGACAATAATCATCGATAAAGACGGGCTTACATCGTTGAAACGTCCCGATAAACACCGCCGCTCTCACTGCATATTCGAGTACATATACTTCGCCAGCCCCGATAGCAATGTATTCGGCAATAGTGTATACGCCACGAGAAAAGAGCTTGGTAAAGCCCTTGCTAAAGAGCACCCTGTAGAAGCCGATCTCGTCATGCCTATACCGGATTCCGGAACTTGTGCGGCTTTGGGATACGCTCAGCAATCGGGCATACCCCTTGAGATGGCCTTTATCAGGAACCATTATATAGGGCGGACATTTATACAACCGAGCCAGATGATAAGAGATTTCAAGGTCAAGGTAAAGCTGAACCCTGCGAAAGGCGTGCTGAAAGATAAAAAGATCATCATCATCGAGGATTCAATAGTCAGGGGCACAACGTCCAGAGGCAGAGTTAGGGCATTAAGACAGGCGGGCGCCAAAGAGATACATATGAGAGTAAGCTGTCCGCCTCTGATATCGCCGTGCTTTTACGGCATAGATTTTCCTACGAAGAAAGAATTGATAGCGGCTAATCGCACGGTAGAGGATATACGGCAGTTCATAGGCGTGGATACCCTTAAGTATCTCAGCCTGGAAGGCATGCTGAATTCGATGTCCCAGCCTAAAGAAGACTTCTGCACAGCCTGCTTTACCGGTGACTATCCTACCAAAATATGCAAACCGCCCTCGAAAAAAGCTCTGGAAAAGAGGGCCTGCCGCGGCATGGTGATAAGATGAGAAAAGAAAATATACTGATAATAGATTTTGGCTCCCAATATAATCAGCTCATCGCCAGGAAAGTGCGCGAGCTGAATGTGTTCTGCGAGATAGTGCCTCCTACCGTACCGATAGCATCTATCGATCCTTTAACTACAAAAGGGATCATACTTTCCGGAGGGCCTGCCAGCGTTTACGCCAAAGGAGCGCCTTCGTGCGATCCAAGGATGTTCACGCTGGGTATACCAGTCCTGGGAATATGCTACGGGATGCAGCTGATGGCAAAGACCCTCGGCGGCACGGTCGAGAGAGCGAATTCCCGCGAATACGGCAGGGCAACGCTCACCGTCACCAGCCACAGGCTTTTATTCAGTTCCATACCAAAGAACAGCACCTCGTGGATGAGCCACGGCGACAAAGTAAAACGTATGCCGAAGGGATTTACCCGCATAGCTATGTCCCGCAACACTTCAATAGCTTCATTTGCCAACTTTGATAAAAAACTGTTCGGCGTCCAGTTCCACCCGGAAGTGGCGCACACCGAATACGGTAAAGCGGTCATAAAGAATTTTGTGAAAGACATATGCCGCACACGCGGCGACTGGTCGATGAGGTCTTTCATAAAGGAGACGGTCGACGAAGTACGCAGCGCGGCGGGAAAAGATAAGGTAGTCCTTGGGCTCTCCGGAGGGGTAGATTCAGCGGTAGCGGCCGTATTGATAAATAAGGCCATAGGCCACCGCCTGAATTGCATATTTGTAGACAACGGATTATTGCGCAAGAACGAAGCGGCTATGGTCAGAGATGTCTTCCAGAAACATTTTAAGATAAACCTGATATGCGTGAACGTCTCCGAAGAATTCCTTAATGCCTTAAAAGGCGTTTCCGA
>JBAYFK010000148.1:0-4226 GCA_041667225.1 Candidatus Omnitrophota bacterium | reverse complement strand
TCGAGGCTGTTGGGACCGGCAAAAAACCGGGTTCCAGCAGCCTCAATATCCAATTAATGATTTTCAAAATTTCAACCGGAACAAAAACAATATTTAATTTTAACATAAAGATGCCGTTCATGCCCGGCATCGGTTATCTCAGAAAAATCGGAGGAAGTAAATTATGAAGATCATGGATTTCCTGAACAAGAAAGCTATAACGGTTAACCTGAAGGCCGAAGATAAAGAAGGAGTTATTAGGGAGCTTGTAGACCTGCTCGTGGGCGCAACCGAGATCGAGAACAAGGAAGAGCTGGTAAAGGCCATTCTTGCAAGAGAGTCTCTCGGATCCACTGGTATAGGCCAGGGTATAGGGATACCTCACGCCAAATGTTCGAGTGTAAAGCAGCTCGTCGCCGCGTTCGCCCTTTCCCAGAAAGGCGTCAACTTTGATTCTCTAGACGGAGAACCTGCCTACATATTCTTCCTCTTGATAGCTCCCGAGGAATCTGCAGGACCCCACCTGAAGGCGCTGGCGAGGATATCGAGAATGCTCAAAGATAAATATTTCCGCGATCTCCTCAGGAAAGCCAAAGACGATAAAGATATTTTGCGCATAATTCAGGATGAAGACGCGAAGAATTAGGATCGATGAAAATACTAAAAGCGTTCAAATGGCTGTATCCGGGGATGTGGGTAAAGCGGTGGGTGCTGATGGCCGTCTTCGGCATCATCATGATATCCATGGGTTTCGTCATGGTTATCCTGGAGCAGAATTCCCAGAGCAAAGCGTTTGCCGGAATAATAATCATTATCGGAATATTGTCGGTAGTAACCGGGATAAAAAGGATTATCAAGTCATTCGTAACCGTTTTCTTACCACAGCGTGAAGAAGAGCTTGTAGAAAAGATATACCAGAAGAGGATACTGGAAAAAGGCGTAAAGCTGGTCGTGATAGGCGGCGGGACAGGATTATCGACGCTGCTGCACGGCCTTAAAGAATATACGAGCAATATCACCGCTATAGTTACAGTAGCGGATGACGGCGGTTCTTCAGGGCGTTTGAGACAGGATTTCGATGTTCTTCCTCCGGGAGATATAAGGAACTGCCTGGTAGCTCTCGCCGAAGCGGAACCGTTGATGGGAAAACTGTTCCAGTTCAGGTTTGGCGAAGGTAGCTCGCTCAGCGGCCATAGTTTCGGCAACCTTTTCATAACCGCGATGTCCAAGGTGACGGGCGATTTTGACAGGGCAGTAAAAGAGTCGAGCAAGGTCCTGGCCATAAGAGGTCGGGTGCTGCCATCAACTCTGGATAAGGTCACTCTAGTTGCGGAGCATGTAGACGGCTCGCAGACGCTGGGAGAGAGCCAGATACCTAAGGCGAAATCTCCCATTAAAAGAATATTTTTAAAGCCGGTGAATTGCAAACCGACCGATGAAGCTATTGACGCGATTAAGAAAGCGGATGCTATCGTACTTGGGCCAGGAAGCCTTTTTACGAGCATAATGCCCAATCTTCTTGTCGGCAGGATGTATAAAGAGGTGATCGCCTCCAAGGCTATAAAAGTATACGTCTGCAATGTCATGACGCAGAAGGGCGAGACGGATGACTATAAGGCGAGTGACCACCTAAGGGCAATAATCGAACATACCGCCCCCGGTATAGCCGACTATAGTATCGTTAATACGGCCAGGATAGCAGACGAGTTTTTGAACAAGTATAAAGGCGAAGAATCATACCCGGTCGTTCCGGATACCGAAAACTTTAAGAAGATGAAATGCAGGGTCGTCAAGGCTCATATAGTCAGCACCAAAGACTACGTCAGGCACGATTCCGTAAAGCTTGCAAAATTGATAATAGACCTGGCTACGAGCATGAAGAATAAAGGCAAGAATTATGATAATTGAGAAGATAGTCGTGATAAAAAATTTGCAGGGTCTGCACGCCAGGCCTGCCGCTCTTTTTGTGCAGATAGCGAACAAATTCGATTCGGACATCATCGTTTCTAAGGGCAAGAAGAAGGTGAACGGGAAGTCGATCATGGGGATCATGATGCTGGAGGCGGGTAAGGGGTCGAAGATAGTCATATCCGCTAACGGGGAAGACGCCCAGCAGGCCGTGAATGAGCTGGAAAAATTGCTGATGAGCGATGTGGATGAATCTACGGGGCTGTAAGAATACCTGATATTAGCGAGATGATATCATGATGAGAGATAAGAAAAAAGAGTTCATATTAAAAGGTATACCGGCGTCTCCCGGCATAGCTATAGGCAAGGCCCTGCTCCTCGACCGCGAACAGTACGTCATCCCAAAACGCATTATCAAAGAAGACCAGATCCAGAACGAAGTAAAACGTTTTAAAGATGCCCTCATCCAGACGAAGAACGAGATCCTTGAGATAAAGAAGCGCATATCGGAAGAGATGGGCATCGAGCACGGCCAGATATTCAGCGCCCATCTTCTCGTAATCGAAGACAGCATGCTCATCGAAGAGGTCATAACAAAGCTTAAAAAAGACAAACTCTCCATAGAATACGTTTTCCAGGATGTCCTCAAAAGATATATCAAGGTATTCTCTGAGATGGACGACGAATACCTCAAGGAGAGGATAAGCGATATAAATGACGTAGGCAAGAGAGTGCTGAGAAATCTCATAGGCGCCAAGGAAGACATATTCTCCGACCTTAAAGAGAAGGTCGTGGTCGTGGCGTATGACCTTTCGCCGTCCGATACGGCGATGATGCATAAGAAGAACCTCATAGGTTTTGCTACTGATATCGGTTCCAAGACGTCTCACACGGCCATCATGGCAAAATCGCTCGAGATCCCGGCCGTTGTAGGGCTTGAGATCGTGACGAGAGGGATAGAGAGCGGCGATACTCTGATCATTGATGGTACGCACGGCGTGATAATAATCAATCCGTCGCCCAAGACGATAAAGAAGTATGAGATCGACAGGCAGAGGTTCGCCACATTTGAAAAACACCTGCTCGAATTGAAGGACCTGCCCTGCGAGACATTGGACGGACGCAAGACCATTCTCGCCGCCAACATAGAGGTCCCGGAAGATGTTCCTTCGGTCATAGCGCACGGCGCTACAGGCATAGGCCTTTACAGGACAGAATATTTTTACATGAACAGGAAAGACCTGCCGGGCGAAGACGAACAGTTCAAGGCATACTCCGCGGTAGCAAAAAAGGTGAGGCCGCATTCGGTGGTAATAAGGACGCTCGACCTTGGAGGGGACAAGTTCTTATCCCAGTTCGAAGTGCCTCACGAGATGAATCCATTCCTTGGATGGCGCGCCATAAGGTTCTGCCTGGCGAGACCCGATGTATTCAAGACGCAATTGAGAGCCATATTGAGGGCATCCTTATACGGTAATCTCAAGGTCATGTATCCGATGATCTCAGGCATAGAAGAGCTTAGACAGGCTAACGCTATACTCGAAGACGTGAAAGCATCTTTGAGGAAAGAATCGGTAGCGTTCGATGAGGATATAGAGGTAGGCGCCATGATAGAGGTGCCGAGCGCCGCCCTGACAAGCGACATCCTCGCGCGGGAGGCCGACTTCTTCTCTATAGGTACCAACGACCTCATACAATACTCTCTTGCAGTCGACCGCGTTAATGAGAAGATAGCGTATCTTTATGAACCTGCCCACCCGGCCGTACTGCGTCTTATTAAGAGCGTAATAGATAATGGGCATAAAGCCGGTATGTGGGTCGGCATGTGCGGGGAGATGGCCGGAGACCTGAATATGGTGCTTATATTATTAGGGCTGGGCCTGGATGAATTCAGCACGTCGCCCATAGCCATACCGGAGATCAAACGCATAATAAGGTCCGTGACCATGTCCCAGGCGGAGGCTATTGCTCAGGAGGCCATTACGTTGCCTACCGGCAAAGAGATAGACAAGTTCGCTTCTCAGAAGCTCCGCGAGATATTGCCGGAATTTGACGAACATTCGGAATAATACGAGATGAAATACGACAGATTCGGGATGTTAGAGATCATAGAAGCGTTACCCGAACAGTGCGCTGAAGCCGCAAAGATAGGTTCGCTTTTTAAATTGCCGAAGGGTTTCAGGGTAAAATATAAAAATATCGTCGTCACCGGGCTGGGCGGATCTGCTATAGGTGCGGATATAGCGCGTTCTTATACGGCCGGAGAGATAAAAGTACCTTTTTTCGTAAACAGGCATTACAAGTTGCCCAATTTTGTTGATAAAGAAACGCTCGTGGTC
>JBAYFK010000147.1:0-4247 GCA_041667225.1 Candidatus Omnitrophota bacterium | reverse complement strand
TATTTCATAACCATGATATACATGAGTATCGAGCCTCACACCTCTGCCGCCCGGAAGATTGAGAGCCGTGATCTTTCCCGGAGACGGCATGAAATCGTTATCCGGGTCTTCGGCGTTGATCCTGCACTCTATCGCCCAGCCGTTAAATTTGATCTCATCCTGCTTATATTTTATCTTTTCTCCTGCGGCGATCCTGATCTGTTCCTTGACCAAGTCTATTCCCGTGACCGCTTCGGTTATGGGATGCTCTACCTGTATCCTCGTATTCATCTCCATAAAGTAGAACGAGTTGTCCTCGTCGAGCAGGAACTCGACCGTACCGGCATTGACATATCCGATGGTCTTTGCGCATTTTACGGCGCATTCGCCCATCTTTTTGCGCATCTTCTGGTCTAACACCGGGGACGGGGTCTCTTCGATCAATTTCTGGTGGCGTCGCTGTATAGTGCAGTCTCTCTCGCCGAGGTATACCACATGCCCGTGTTTATCACCGAGAATCTGGAACTCTATATGACGGGGCCTCTCTATGTATTTTTCAATATAAACGTCGGGGTTACCGAATGCTGCCTCAGCCTCACGCTGGGCAGTCAGCAGGGCTCCTATCAATCGTACATCGTTGTGGCAGACCCTCATGCCCTTACCGCCGCCGCCCGCGGCTGCCTTGACTATAACGGGATATTTCATCTCTTTCGCTATCTTTAGAGCGTCCTCTTTAGTCTTGACGATCGCGCGCGATCCGGGGATTACCGGTATTCCCGCTTTGCGGGCTGTCTCCTTCGCCGCCATCTTGTCGCCCATCAGCGTGATATTATTCGGCGTAGGCCCGATGAATTTTATCTTGCAGGATTCACATATCTCGGCGAAGTGCGCGTCCTCCGCCAGGAACCCGTAGCCCGGATGTATCGCTTCCACATCGGTTATCTCCGCGGCGCTTATGATACTTGGTATGTTCAGATAGCTGTTTGCGCTGGGGGCGCTGCCGATACAGATCGCCTCGTCGGCGAATTTAACATGCAGAGAATTTATATCTGCCTGTGAATATACCGCTACTGTCCGTATCCCCATCTCTTTACATGCCCGTATTACGCGTAAAGCGACTTCACCTCTATTTGCGATCAATACTTTTGCGAACATTTTTTATCCTGTTTTTTATTTAGCCAGCTCAATAACGAATAGAACCTGCCCGAACTCTACAGGCTCGGCGTTGTCTACTTGTATCTCGACTATCCTGCCCTTAACTTCGCTCTTTATCTCATTCATTAGCTTCATCGCTTCTACTATGCATATGACCTGACCGACCTCGATGCTATCGCCGACATTGACATACGAAGGCGCTTCCGGTGACGGCGATCTGTAGAATGTCCCGACCATCGGTGATTTTATATCGACCGCATTGGTCCTTTCCGGTTTTTCAGGAGCAGCCGCGTTCTTTCCCTGTCCGCCGGCCTGCGCAGGCACCTGCACATATTCTATAGCCTTCTCATAACCTCCGGCCGATCCTTTTTTTAGTTTTATCCTCAACCCGTCCTTTTCGACCTCTACTTCCGACAAGCCGTTCTCGTTCATCAGGGTTATCATATCTTTTATCTCTTTAATATACATCTCATCCTCCGTTTTACTTTTATCTGCCCTTGATCTTACCTTGTCAGTACCCGGCACCCCTTAGGCGTTACAAGTACCATATCTTCGATCCTTACGCCGCCAAGGCCGGGGACATATATAGCCGGCTCTACGGTAAATACCATTCCAGGCTTAAGGGTTTCATGCGCATTGCCGGAAATTGAAGGCTGCTCGTGGATATCCATACCCACCCCATGGCCAAGCGCATGACCGAAACATTTTCCGTAACCATGTTCCGCTATGTGAGCGCGCGCGCTTGCGTCTATATCGGAGATACGCGCGCCCGGCGTTATCTTACCGATCGCTATCTCCTGCGCTTGGCTTACAATAGAGTATATTCTGCTGATTTTTTTTTCTATTTTACCTACTACGACCATTCTCGTCAGATCAGAGCAGTAGCCGTCTATCTTACACCCGATGTCGATCATCAGCATATCGTTCTTTGAGACCTTGCGCCCGGTCGGCCGCGCATGAGGCTGTGAAGTATTGACGCCGGACGCGACTATCGTATCAAAACTCGGCTCTGCATCATGTTCGAGAAAGTCGATCTCTATTATCCTGCATAAATGTTCTTCTTTTACACCGGGCTTTATCGAGTTGATCGTCCTCTCGAGCACCGCTCTTGCAAGGGCGATGGCCTTTTGGATAGATACTACTTCGCCGGGATCCTTAATGGCGCGTATAGACTCGACCATATTTTTAACAGGTACGGCCCGGATATGCCCTAAAGCCTCAGTCAGTCTCGAAGCTGCTTCGAAAGGAATGTCCATCGACTCGAACCCTACTTTTTTAACTCTGGTTTCTCGAGCCAGCTTTTTGACAGTCTCATAAACCGACCGTTCCGTCAAAACCACATCGAACGACTTTACGCTGCGCGAGGCGTCCTCGACATAACGGGAGTCGGTTATCAGGTACCTCTTGCCTCCAGCCAGAAATAACATCGAGTCATGGCCTTCAAAACCGCTTAAATAGGTAACATTTGTCTCGTTTGTGACAAAGAGCGAATCGATCTTACTGTTTTTTAGAGCGCTCTCTAAAGATGTGATGCGCTTCTCGCGCGCTTTCTTCATATTATTTCTTTAGAAGGTTTATTGCCGCCTCAAGCCCAAGGATATAGCTCATCTTGCCGAAACCGGAAACCTGCCCCTTGGATACGGGAGCAATTAAAGACGTATGCCTGAAATCCTCTCGGGCGTATATATTAGAAAGATGGACCTCTACGACCGGTATGTCGACGGCGCTTATCGCATCCCTTATGGCAACGCTGGTGTGTGTATATGCGGCGGGGTTTATGACGATAGCGTCAAAACGTTTCTTTGACTTGCCGATAAGTTCGACGATATCACCTTCGTGGTCGGATTGAAATACCTCGACCCCGACCTTCCTGGACTTCGCGAGTTTCTTCAGGTCTCTATTTATATCATCGATAGTGGTCTTCCCGTATATTCCCACTTCCCTTTTGCCGAGAAGGCCCAGGTTCGGCCCGTGTATGATCAGTATCATTTTCATCTTAAACCTCTTTTTTTGAAAGATCCGCTGATTCGGCCTCTTCTATAAGCATGATTGGGATACCGTCCTTTATAGGATACCTGCGGCCGCATTTCACGCAAACTATTTTTTCACCCTGGAGGCGGATATCCGATTTGCATGCCGGGCACGCAAGGATCTTCATCAGCTCATCATCTATCATATATTCCTCCGTTATTTTATATCTTTTATTTTGACCTTGAACTGCGGGCTCAGTAAATAGATGATCCCGCCGGCAACGCTGATTATGAGAAGAATGGCGAGCCACAGAATGCTTACAGCAAATGCGTTCTCTTTGCCTATCAAAGGGCCGAAGAACATGACCGTCGCGCCTTCCCTCAACCCTAAACCGTTTATAGACGGCAGAAGGCTTGCCGCGCTGATCAGAGGCGATCTTAACAGGAGGTCCATTATCGGCATGCGCTCGCCTATGCTCAAAGCAAGTATGCCAAGCGAGAAGAAGAATAAGAGCTGGCTTATAAAGGAGATGGCGAGCGATTGCAGCATCAGCGCCTTATGGTGTTTGTATTTATAAACGACATTATAGATGTTCTTGATCTTATCTTCGATCGGTTTCAGGAAGAATAACAAGAAGAAGAATTTTTTGGCGATATTCTTATTGGTTATGAATATTATCGCTGCCAGAGAGATGAGCGTTATCCCATAAATGCTGTACCTTATGACGTTGTCCGTAGACTGGTTACCGGCTAACGAGAGAGCGAGGAACGCCATGAATATCATCGTAATAAGACCCATTACCCTGTCTACGAATATAGAGGTGTACGCGCCCATCTTCAGGTGTGTTTTTTTGGAAAGATAATACGCTTTTACGACGTCTCCCCCTATGGCCGTAGGTAAAAAATTGTTGAAAAAATACCCTATAAAGGTAAGCGATACGCCTTCCTTGAGCGAGATAGTAATATCCTGGGCATTTATTATAAGTTTTAGCCTTACCGATGCCAGGGTTATGGCCGTGAGGAATGCAAGGAGGGCAAGGGCGAACAAGGGCACACGTGTCCCTTTTAGCGCATTTATGATGAGGTCGTACTTATCCCTCATTATATATATTAATATTACGATAAGTAAGCAGCTGACCGCTA
>JBAYFK010000146.1:0-4304 GCA_041667225.1 Candidatus Omnitrophota bacterium | reverse complement strand
TATATCTCGGTATTCGTAGACCTGTTCTTATCTAAACCTAAAGAGATTTTCGGCACAAGGGACTTCATTCTCGCCTCACGCCGCCATCTTCTTATCTTTTCAGGATCGACTTCCGAAAAATCCATAGCAGCCTTCTGCAGCTCCCTGAACGGCGGCTCGGAATCCGACACGATCCGAAAATTCCCTATCTTTCTTTCTATGTCAACGTATTCTCCGGGAAAAGATTTGCCGCTCTCGTATTTGTATAAACCCGAATCCGTAACAGCCCACAGGACATTCTCATTTTCACTTCCAAAGCTTAAAACGGTTGCGTTAGGGTCCTTCTCCAGCCCCTTATAAAGCCCGGCCCACCGCGAGCTTTCAGACAGATACTCAAATATACCTTTTGTAGTACCTGCATAACGTATACGCCCATCTTCCGTAATAAGGATATCGTTCACATCTCCGTTCAACCCCTGGCACGGAAATGAACGCCAGCTCTTTCCGCCGTCACTGGAAGAGAATATATTCTTGTCTACCGCGGCATAAAGTACGCTCCCTCGGCCAGCTAAACACTTTATAGGAGAGCCGTGTTCCTCCTCGACATCTCCGTCATCGGATACACTCTCTTCACTTTCAGGACCGTCTGCAGACGTTACCAGGACCCGCTCCCAATCCCTTCCCCCTTCGATACGTAAATAGACTCCACTGTCGGTCGCTGCATATACGGAACCCGCATTTGTCGATATGCGCCTCACGGGTTTATTCTTCAGGATGCCGCTATGATCGGCCCATTTATTACCGGAATCGAGACTCATGAATATCCCGTCCTGCGACCCTATCAAAACCTTGCCCGGCATGTCTTGCGGCAGGCATATACACAGAATATCGCTCTTAGACCCATTTATGGATTTAAAGATATTTTTCCACGTCACCCCGCGGTCCTCTGAACGCAGAAGTCCTCTCTTTGTACCTACGAACAGAAGTGACGGCCCGCCAGCGAGACAATTTACCTCATTCTCTCCGGCAGGAAGCGAAAATACCGATCTCCAACCATTCTCTTTTTCGGATCTACGATAGACTGCGTACTTTGTGGCGAAATAAACGATCCCGGGGTTTACGATAACGCCCCTGGCATCAACATTGCGGATACTTCCGTCTTTTGCAGACCAGGCCGATGCGGCGCCTTGCGCGTATGAAACGCTTGACAGGCAAACTACTGCTAATATACAGGTGAGCACTACTGTTATGGTCTTCATCTTTACCCTCCTTGCAGGATAAAGATGATACTACATATTTATATATTTGTCAACATTAATTTGCTAAATAATCAAACAATTTCATTGGTGTGTATTTTTTATTGCGGCCTCTATGATACCGATAGTAGCCCCATCTGCGGGATAATATACACCGTATCCATCGTCATACTTTGTGTAGTCATCATGCAGCAGTACCCAAAAATTGGACCCGGCTGCATCGTGGGCGTCCAGAGAATCGTACACCAGGGAATAGAGCCTGTCGCGTTCTATGGTATCCCCGTTGTAGCCTCTATATTCCCCGAATTCGTCCAATATGAGGGGCTTGTTCAACTTCTTAGCGTCATCTGCGTGCATCTTTATCCAGTCGGCTACTTGCGCTGGGCTGAGATTATATTGATTCGAACCGGGCCATAGATGGAATGATGCTATATCGACATCCGGCAGAGAATGGTCACGCAGGAAATCCTGGCCCCTTGAGCCGTTATACTTCCAGTCGAACTTATTCTTTTTTGTATAGAACCCTTCTTCACCTATCATAACGAGATGATTTTTGTCGATCGATTTTATATATTCGCTCATCTCTTTCACCCAACGGTATAGCGTCTCCCCTGACGCATCGCTCTCTACCTGGGGTTCGTTGATGAGCTGCCACGCCATAATAGTGGGGTCGTCCTTATAGATGATGCCCGTTATGGTGTTCTTCCTATTAAGAATTGTTTTGATATGATCCTTGAAATATTTTCTTGTATTAACATCAGTGAAGAATTCATCGTGTGTCTTTTTATGAGCGGTGGGGCTCCAATCTACATATTGTTTAGCGCCGCCATAATCGTTCAGGCTGTTGGCGAGCGTAAGGATAAGGTACATATCCTTCTCTTTGGCCTTGGCTATGATACGGTCCAGGCCGGTAAAAGTATCTTCCCTATATGAGCCCGGCTCTGACTGGAGCGGATTCCACTGACGCTTTCCTTCATTAAAAGCCCACGTCCTTATAACTTTGACTCCCATCTTCTGGGCATCATCGAAGATCTCATACACATGCTTCCTCGTATCCGGTGAAGCCGCATATACCATCAGATAGTAACAATTAGTCCCGACATATCTGAATACTTTGCCATTGCACATAAGATCTGTGCCGGAGGCAGTTATAAAATCACTAGCCTTGCCTTCTTCGGCGTATGCTGAAGCTATCATAAATAGGCATAATACAACCATTGTTATGAACGATCTATAATTCATACTCACTCCTTTTTACTGATTATAACATCGGGTACCGGGAGGAAACAAGCGCTTATTTTGGTGCGGCTTACTTCTTCAGGTTAGCGGCAGCTGCTTTGATGGCGGCTTTTTTGGCAGAGCCGGCGCTATCAAGCGTAGAATTCAACCTCTTCGTGAAATCATTCAGTACGAACTTCATGCCCTCTTCCATCGTCTTCTTGCTGGGATCTATATACTTTTCGCGGGCCTTGGCTTCCTGCTGCAATATATACTGCTCTTCGAAGCCCTTCTTTTCTGCTTTCTTAAGCTTCTCTATAATTTTATCTATTTCATTACGCGGCAGTTTATCTATCTCTTCCTTAATGATGCTCTTAGAAAGTATGTTCTGCTGCTGCAGAGCATCGATATTCTGCGCAAGCATCTTCCTGACTTCGTCGTAATAAGGTGTAATGGCTTCCTGATACTGGGACATGATCCTGCCCTTTACTATGCCCAGGTCCGCGAATATACCTCTTATATTCGCAACATCTTTATCGGTGATAAGGTCCGGGAGCGCCTGAGCCAGGAGAACAGCCGCCACCATCTGCACAAGTTCATCGACCGCTTTACCCATAGCCGACGGGTCGAGCGAACTCTTTTTGATCTGCTCCATATCCATAAGAAGCGTCGAAAGGGTGTCGATGATCTTCTTCTGGTCCTCTGTGGGGTTCTTAAATATACTGTTCAATAGCGACATGACATTCATGTATTCCCCATCCGTCCCGAAGATGCTATAAGCTGCCAGAGCATCTTTATCCGAAAGAGAATCGCTCAAAAGGCCAAGAAGGTCCTCAGGATCCATGTCGCTCTGAGCTATAGACAGCGGCTCATCCATACCGGATAACGAGCTATCTGATTTGTCTATCGAGAGCTTCTTCAGCTTCGTATCGCCCACATCCTGGTTACCTTTACTGACATCGCTGGAATTGTCATAGTCCGCCTTATTTGTATCTTGAATATTCCTCTGCCCATCTCTGCTAGTATCGCTTTCATTCGACTTATCATTGCCCTTTTGAGCCAGATTTGCACCTTTCGACGAGAACTGTTCGGCCGTTGATCCGCTCACATATATACCTTCAGCCGTATATCCTTCCTCATACAGGACAACTCCGAAATTCCCGTCACCCAGCGTAGTTATCTGAGATATGGACTTACTCTTCGCCTTATCCAGTGATCCCAGCTTGATATCTTCGAATCTTCCCTGGTTATCCATGACCTTGAGGTTGGCGGTACTGCACCAGTCACCTTCACCTGTGCTATAATCATAGTTTCCTTTATCGCCGTTTATCGCTATGACCAGCGAACCGTCATCCAGCCCTTTCAGCTCGCTCACATAATTATAACTCCATACCGACTGAGTCCCGTCGCTATACCATTCATACGCAGTCCCCAGGTTCTCGCTGCTCTTTTTATGAATGAAATAGCTGTCATCGTTCGTGGCCTTAACACCATAAACATCGACTTTAATTATCGACTCATAATCGCTGATACCGGTTGATTCGTCATAAGAATCCCTGCCGTAATCCCACGCTACAGCGAATTTACCTTCACCGAGCGACGTGATCTGGGTCATGTATTGATAGTTGCTTTCATATTTTCCATTCTCATATGACCAGGAATTCTCGATAAACTCGGAACCATAAGTTTTAAGGTTTTTATCCATGACCGTGAAACACGTGCCATCCCTATATCCCTCATCACCATAACCATATTGCGATGAAGCGACGACAAATTGGCCGTTGCCGAGAGAAGCAATGCCGTTCACATACTCATGATTATAGAATCCCGTGCTTGAATCGTAACCGCCCC
>JBAYFK010000145.1:0-4342 GCA_041667225.1 Candidatus Omnitrophota bacterium | reverse complement strand
GTGGACAGAGTATTTATACCGGAAGAGAAGGAAAGCTTCATATTGAATAAAGCCAAGACCATAGCAAAGGGCGTGTATAAGGCGGAGCCCGATGTGACGGTCAATACGATGCTGGCGAAGGAGAGGGTGAAGACCTATACGGGTCTCGAGCTGGTGAGCGAGAAGGAATTCAAGCCCTGGACCATGGACAGCCACAAGCCGTTCGCGCTGGAGTCGCTCAACTGCCTTAACGAGAGCGGTTTCAGGGCCGGTTTCGGATATTGGAAAAATATAGTGACGGAAGGTTCGTATACTTACGCCCAGCTTAATATCCCGACGATAGGATTCGGAGCGGGGAGCGAGGATGTTGCCGGAGCGCTCGCAGATCCCGTGAGCGCGAACTTGATCGAAAAAGCTATATACGGCCAGGCATTGATCGTGGAGAGGAATATAGGGATGCCGGCGTTCGGTTGGAGCTCAGATGAGATCTAAAGATAAGAAGATGAGGATACTGGTCCTTAATTGCGGAAGCTCATCCCTGAAGTACAAGATAATAGAGATGCCGGGAGGTAAAGAGCTCGTATGGGGAGAAGCCGAGAGGGTGGGTATTAAAACTCAAGGATTGTCCGTAATAACTCATTCATGCCTCGGTAAAAAAAGAGTGATAGAGACGGCGCTGGCCGATCACTCTCAGGCGCTTAAGAAGGCTCTCGATCTGATACGCGAGGACGCAAAGAAGAATAGGGAGATAAAGTTCGACGCTTTCGCCCACCGATATGTACATCCGGGAAATCTATTTACGAAGACGACGAAAGTTGATAAGGCAGTACTGGCGAAGCTGAAAGAGACGCTGCCGCTGGCCGCTATCCATAACCCGGTATCGTATAAATTGATAGAATTCTGCCACCATGAATATCCCGCTATAAATCAGTTCGTCGTTTTTGATACTGCGTTCCACAGGACGATACCGCGGGAGTTTTCCACCTACGCCCTCCCGCTGAAGATCGCAAAGAAGTATGGATTAAAAAAAGTGGGATTCCATGGCATATCACATAGATATGTTATGGAAGAAGCGTGCAAATTCCTCAAGAAGAGCCCGTCTTCGCTGAAGATCATAAGCTGCCATCTCGGTACGGGCGGCTCGAGCATTTGCGCTATAGACAAGGGTATATCGGTGAACAATTCGATGGGGTTTACGCCTCTAGAGGGCCTCGTGATGAATACACGCTGCGGCGACATAGATCCCGGCGTCGTCTTTTACATAATGTTCAAAGAACGATTTTCTTCCGAAGAGACGGAGGCGATACTCAATAAGAAGAGCGGGATCCTGGGCGTCTTCAATTCCTCATCCGACCTGAGGGACGCTATCAAGGATATCTATAAAGATAAACAGGCCAAGATGGCCTTCGACATGTATGTGCGCAGGGCCCGTTCATACATAGGCTTTTACTCTCTCATACTGAAGAAAGCCGACATCCTGATATTCACAGATTCGCTTGGCGTAGGCGTTCCGGTCGTGAGAGAGAATATTTGCAGGGACCTGGGGTTTTTAGGGATAAGGGTGGATAAAAAAGCGAATGACGGGTATAGCAAAGGGATAGCCGACATATCGCTTCCGGGTTCCGGAACAAAAGTGCTCGTGGTCCCTACGGATGAGGAGATTATGATAGCCAGGGAATCCTATAAGGAGCTGATAAAAGATGAAACTCGTCGTTGATATCGGTTTAAAAGAGATAAAGTTCTGGATCTTCAAGGATAAGCGCGAAGATACGCATCCTTCGTTCTTCGTCAAAGATATAGACGATATCAGGGCGGATGCGGCTCTTGAGAAATTTATATCATCTATTTCCGGAAAAGGGAGGATAAGCGCCGTCTCATTCAGGATACTATTCGGGGGCGACTATTTTAATGAGCCTGCGAGAATAAGTCCGAAATTTTTCACTCTCTTTGGAAAGCTGACGGAATATTTTCCGTTCTATGTGCCGCTTACGCTCGATATCCTGAAAAGCTTCCGGAGAGTATTTAAAGGGATACCGCTTACCGCATTCTTTGAAACGTCATTTTTTTCAAAGCTGCCGGAGGAGGAGAAGTATTACGCCCTGCCATTCGAGTATTATAAAAACAACAAGATAAAAAAATGGGGATTTCATGGTATATACCATGAAGCTAACGGCGGTATGTTCCCATCCGGCGAAAAGACCATCTCTATAGTATTCGACAAGCAGACCACTGTATGCGCTGTGCATAACAAGAGGCCATATTCTATAAGCCTTGGGTATACGCCGCTGGAAGGGGTTATGTCGAGGACCAGTTGCGGCGATCTGGATCCCGGGATAATCTTCTATCTAATGAATGTCCATAAGTTCTCTATATATAAGATAGATGAGATGCTGAAGAATGAGAGCGGATTTTTGGGCCTTACGGGTTATGATATAGACCTGAAAGATATGTTGAAACTCCATGGCAAGGATGCGAAGGTCGACCTGGCATTCGATATATATCTGGGCCAGATAATGAAGCATATAGGAGAGGGTATATCGGCTATGGGAGGATTGGATAATATAGTCTTCGCCGGATGCAATTCCGACATATTCATACCTATTATATACGAACTTGTAAAGAAGTTGTCGTTCCTGGGCATCAGCACCTTGAGCCTGCCCTGGGCGAAGAACAAGGAAGTCATCACCGTATCCTCAGAAGGATCGAAGGTCAAAGTCTATGTGAACAGGATGGACCCCGCCCGGATAATCTTTTTAAGCCAACTCCATACATATCAATAGAGATCTCCGCTTGACAGAAAAGAATAGTATGCCATACTATTTATGGGTCGGGAGGAGCAGGAAATGAAAGAGTGGAAGAAATTCCTTTATATAACAGCGGCGTTCTTAGTATGTTTTTATCTGCCGGTGGAGAACTTGCGGTTCAGCAATGCCGTATTCGAGGCGCTGGCTCTCGTTAAATGGTATGCCAGGGAGCACGTCCTATTGTGTCTCGTCCCGGCATTCTTCATTGCGGGCGCGATCTCGGTATTCGTTAGCCAGGCTTCTGTAATGAAGTATTTCGGCGCCAAGGCCAATAAGATCCTTTCCTATAGCGTTGCTTCCATATCCGGGACTATTCTTGCGGTCTGCTCGTGCACGGTTCTGCCGCTATTTTCTGGCATCTACAAAAGAGGCGCCGGATTAGGGCCTGCTATCGCTTTTCTTTATTCAGGGCCTGCGATAAATGTCTTAGCTATTATTTTAACGGCGCGCATTCTTGGATGGCAGCTTGGCCTTGCAAGGGCTGTAGGAGCCATCATATTCAGCGTCGTTATCGGATTACTAATGCATCTCATATTTTTAAAGGAAGAGAGAGCCCGTCACGCGAGCGGTGGATTTAACGTAGGAGATGTAAAAGAGACGCGGTCTTTAGGCAAGACAGTTCTTTATTTTGCTTCTATGATCACTTTCCTTGTCTTTTCTAATTGGGGTAAACCTCTTGATGGTGATCATGGAATATGGTCGATCATCTATCAATATAAATGGTGGATATCCGGGTTCTCCATCGCCGGATTAGCCTTTATGCTCTTTAAATGGTTCAAAAAAGATGAACTGAAGGAATGGGTGGGTGCTACTTGGGGTTTTGCTTTACAGATATTACCGCTCCTCCTTGCGGGCGTACTCGTTTCAGGATTCTTATTGGGCAGAGTAGGCCATGAAGGGATCATCCCCTCCAGGTTCATCGCCATGCTGGTGGGCGGCAATTCGTTGTGGGCGAATTTCTTCTCGTCGATAGTCGCAGCATTCATGTATTTTGCCACGCTTACCGAGGTGCCGATATTGCAGGGGCTGATCGGAGCAGGGATGGGTAAAGGGCCTGCGCTGGCGCTACTTTTAGCAGGGCCTGCGTTAAGTTTGCCGAGCATGCTTGTATTGAGAAGCGTTATGGGGACGAAGAAGACGATCGTTTATGTGTCGTTAGTGATCGTTATGGCGACTATCTCAGGAATGCTTTTCGGGTGGATAGTCAAATAGCTGCCGGATCATAAAAGGGGTGTGAAGATGAAGATAGAAATATTAGGCATGGGTTGTCCAAAATGCAAACAATTGACCGCAAACGCTGAGGCAGCGGTGAAAGAGCTTGCCATTACCGCAGAGATCTCCAAGGTTATGGATATCGATAAGATCACGGAGTACGGCGTGATGATGACCCCGGCGCTGGTGATTGACGGCGCTGTTGTATCGGCGGGCAAGTTATTGAGTAAAGACGAGATCAAGAAAATAATTTCAAAATAAGCGGGAGGTAATGTGAACAAAATATTCCTTATCCTTCTGGCGATAATTGCAATGGTCGGCAGCGATATGGTTTTTTTGCCGGCGGC
>JBAYFK010000144.1:0-4349 GCA_041667225.1 Candidatus Omnitrophota bacterium | reverse complement strand
GAGTTCGAATTTCGTCCTTCTTATCACTATTTCTTTTCTGTATTTTATGAACTCGTCGAGCACCTGCTTCAGGTTCAATACTCTCGGGCGGCCGTCAACGAGCGCGAGCATGATGACGCCGAACGTCGTCTGCATCTGCGTATGTTTATAAAGCTGGTTTAGTATGACCTTAGCGATCACGCCTCGCCTGAGCTCTATAACAATCCTCATGCCGTCCTTGTCGGACTCGTCCCTAAGGTCGGTTATGCCCTCTATCTTCTTTTCCTGTATGAGATCCGCTATCGTCTCGATCAGCTTCGCTTTGTTGACTTGGTAGGGCAGCTCTTTTACGATGATAGCTTCTTTCCCGTTCTTCTGCTCTTCGATGAAGGCTTTCGCGTGTATACGGATAAGCCCGCGTCCCGTCGTGTACGCATTTCTTATGCCTTCCATGCCGCGTATGATGCCGCCCGTCGGGAAGTCCGGCCCTTTTATCTTCTTGAGAAGGTCCTTGATCTCGCAGTCCGGGTTATCTATGGTATACGTTACTCCTTCGACTATCTCTCTCAAGTTATGCGGGGGAATATTCGTCGCCATACCGACTGCTATGCCGCTCGATCCATTCACCAAAAGGTTCGGAAGGCATGCCGGCAGCACCGTCGGCTCCTGCAGCGACCCGTCGAAGTTCGGCATAAAATCGACCGTGTTCTTTTCGATGTCGAGCAGCATCCAGTCCGTGATGTGTTCGAGCCTCGCTTCGGTATACCTCATGGCGGCCGGCGAGTCTCCGTCGATGGAACCGAAGTTGCCCTGGCCGTCTACCAGCGGATACCTTAATGAGAAATCCTGAGCCATCCTGACGAGAGTGTCGTATACTGCCACGTCGCCGTGCGGATGGTATTTTCCGAGGACCTCTCCGGTTATCCTGGCGCATTTTTTATACGGTTTATTGTGCTCCAGATTAAGATCCTTCATGGCGTAAAGGATCCTTCTGTGAGCAGGTTTAAGCCCGTCCCTTACGTCGGGCAGCGCCCTGCCGACGATTACGCTCATGGCGTAGTTTATATAGGAGTCTTTCATCTCCTCTTCTATATATACCGGGATCACTCTTTCATTACGCGTGTACATTTATTCTCCTCAATTTTTTTATAAATTTATTTTATTATATATCGAGCATCTTTACTTCGTGAGCGTGTTTTTCTATGAACTCTCTTCTCGGCTCTACCGCTTCTCCCATAAGCACCGTGAACATCGCATCCGCTTCAACGGCGTCTTCGAGCGTCACTTTAAGAACGGTCCTTTTTTCGGGATCCATCGTCGTCTCCCACAACTGAGCCGGGTTCATTTCGCCGAGACCTTTATATCTCTGTATGGCCATTCCCTGCTTACCTACGGTCATGACATATTTCAATATCTCTTTCAGCGAAAAAAACGTTTTTTGTTCCTTCTCTTCCTTTATCATATATATCGGCTTCTTCGCCGTTTCCTTCTTAGACGTTTTTGCCAGTTCTTCTTCCTCAGAGAGATCGTAATCTTCTATGTCTACGCCCAGCTTTTCCAGTTTTTCTATGCTTTTTTCTATCTCTCTGGCTTCATAGAATTCTATGTAATTGAGCGCTCTGATCTTCCCGGGCGGCAGCTCTTCGGGTTTTACGCCTTCCTGTTCCTTTATGTACTTAGCAAGCTCATCGTCATTATAGATAAAATGGTCCTCGTACTCCACTTTACCCATATAAATTGGCAGTTTTTTGGTCTTCTTATGCCTAAAACTGATATATTTTGAGAAACTCACTCCACGCCGCTCGACGGCGTTCGAAAGGCTCTCCACCTCCACAAGCGCGTCCAATATGGCTTTCAATTGTTTGTCGGAGAATTGATTCTTGTCTTTCAGTCTCACGAGAGTCGTCCCTTCCGAGCCGAGCTCCAGCAAAAGATTGTTATAATCATCTTCTGTCTGTATATATTCTTCTCTTTTGCCTCTCTTTATTTTATATAGGGGAGGCTGAGCGATATAAACATGCTCTTTCGCGACAAGCTCGTGCATCTGCCTATACAGGAATGTAAGGATAAGGGTCCTGATGTGTGAACCGTCGACATCGGCGTCGCACATGATTATGAGTTTGCTGTATCTGAGTTTTTCGATGTTGAACTCTTCTCCGATGCCTGTGCCGAGCGCGGTTATCATCGTTCTTATTTCTTCGTTCGACAATACTTTGTCGAGCCTCGCCTTTTCTACGTTGAGTATCTTTCCTTTTAACGGCAGGATCGCCTGAAAACGCCTGTCGCGCCCCTGCTTCGCGCTACCGCCGGCCGAATCTCCTTCGACAAGATATATCTCGCAAAGAGCAGGATCCTTCTCCTGGCAATCGGCCAGCTTTCCCGGCAACCCCGCTCCTTCAAGCGCGCCTTTACGTCTCGTCAGCTCTCTGGCCTTCCGCGCCGCTTCTCGCGCCCTGGCCGCGAGCACCGCTTTTTCGATTATCTTGTTCGCCACCGACGGATTCTCTTCGAGGAATCCTCCGAGCGCCTCGTTCACTATCGACTCGACTATGCCTTCGGCCTCGGAATTACCTAATTTCGTCTTAGTCTGCCCCTCGAACTGCGGGTTCGGGATCTTTGCGCTGATCACCGCCGTCAGTCCTTCACGCACGTCATCGCCCGATATGCTTGAATCGCTATCCTTAAGGAGATTTTTGTCTTTGCAGTACTGGTTCATCGTCCTTGTGAGCGCGGACTTGAAACCTGTGAGATGAGTGCCGCCTTCGATCGTATTTATATTATTGGCGAATGTAAATATATTCTCGGAGTAGCCGTCGTTATACTGCATGGCGACTTCCGCCTCAATACCATCCTTCTCCTTCATAAAATATATTACTTTTTTATGGAGCACTTCCTTGTTCTTGTTCAGGAACTCCACGAACGAGACGATGCCGCCGGAGAATTTAAATTCCTGCTCTTTTACATCCTTTTGTCTTTCGTCTTTAAGTGTGATCCTAATATTCTTATTTAAGAATGCGAGCTCTCTGAGCCTGTTCGAAAGCGTATCAAAACTGTAGTTTATAATATTCCCGAATATCTCTTTGTCCGCCTTAAAAGTTACCCGCGTACCGGTCGTCTTGCTCGTCCCTATTACTTTGAGTTTCGACGCGGTCCTGCCCTTTTTATATTCCTGGTGGTAGATGCTGCCGTCACGCCTGACCTCGACCTCAAGCCATTCGGAGAGGGCATTCACGCAGCTTACTCCTACGCCGTGCAGTCCGCCCGCCACCTTGTACGATTTATGGTCGAACTTTCCTCCGGCATGGAGAGTCGTTAAAACAACCTCTACGACGGGCTTGCCCTGTGTTTTGTGTATGTCGACGGGGATACCTCTGCCGTCGTCAACTACAGTTATAGAATTATCCGCGTTGATTATAACATCGATCGCCGTCGCATAGCCCGCCATGCACTCGTCGATCGAATTATCGACAACTTCATACACCAGATGGTGCAGCCCGCGCGCCGTCGTATCGCCGATATACATGGCCGGTCTTTTCCTTACGGCATCAACCCCTTCCAGCACCTGTATGGTCGTCGCATCGTATTTTTTTACTGCGGCCGCTTTGTCGCTCCCGCCGTCCATCTCTTCCTCTTTTATTCTTTTTTTCTTTTCCATTTATGTCCTTTTAGATTGGCTTCTTTACATCCCCGATCCTGAACCGTATCTCTTTAATATTCCTGCCTTTTAATTTTTCTTCTGTCTTTTTCGCCAACTCTCTTTTTTTAAGCGTCAATTCGTAAAGCCACGGTGATCCGTCTACGTTAACCACCAGCCTCGCCTTCCTTAAAGAGACCGCCCTCGTGTGCGGCGCCGCTTTTTTCCCGGCCGCGTCTTTCCACGCCTCTTCAAGTTCCTCGCTGAAACGTTTCTTCTTGCCTATGTCCGATATGACATTTTTTAGTACGTCACCGAGGTGCTCTACCTTCTTTTTTTTATCACCCGTCATGCTATCTGCATAGGAAGCACCACATAGACATACTCATCCCCGATCCTGATGACACCCGGTTTCTCGGAATCCTGTATCTCCATGTCGACGCTTTCCTCGTCGATCGTCTTCATCACGTCTATTAAATAATCCGGGTTGAACCCGATAGAAATGTCCTTCCCTTTATATTCTACTCCAACATCTTCGCGAACCTCTCCTATATAAGGAGTGCTTTTGGATAACACCACCTTGTCTTTTCCGAGTTCCATCTTAACGGCCATGGAATCCTGGTTCGTGAAGAGCGCCACCCTTTTCAGCGCGGACATGAACCCGGCCTTCGACGCCCTCAGTTTATCTTTAGCTTCTTTGGGTATGACCTGTTCATAATTCGGGAAGTCGCCCTCT
>JBAYFK010000143.1:0-4454 GCA_041667225.1 Candidatus Omnitrophota bacterium | reverse complement strand
CATATTTCTGGCCGTCTTCATCGGCATCTTATCGCAATGGGATGTCATAGTAGCGTCGCGCATGAGCGTCCAGATATCGGCGATCATCGGCGGAGCTGACATACTGCTCCTTCTCGGCCTTGTAGACGATAGGATCGGGATGGGGCCGCACATGAAGCTTCTGGGCCAGTTCGTTGCGGCGATGGTCCTCTTCAAGTCCGGATTGAGAATAAATGTTTTTGGTAATTATTACGCGAACCTTTTCATCACTTATATCTGGGTTATAGGAATGACCAATTCTTTTAATCTCCTGGATAATATGAACGGCCTATCATCCGGGGTATCTGCCATCGCGGCGTTCTTTTTCGGCGTAACGGCGCTTGTTAACGGCCAGGCGATAGTGGCCCTGATCGCGTTCTGCCTCTGCGGGAGCTGCCTGGGCTTTTTGCGCTACAATTTTCCTCAGGCAAATATATTCATGGGAGATGCCGGCTCGCTCGTAATAGGATTCATACTGTCGGCGATCGCATTGCTCGTCAATTGGAAGGTACCGCATGTTACCGCAGCGTCAGTGATCGCCACGCTTCTTATACTGGCGTATCCGATATTCGATACTACGCTCGTCACGGTGATCAGGTTCCTGGAGAAGCGGTCGGTATTCCAAGGCGGGAGGGACCATTCGTCTCATAGGCTTGCATTGCTCGGTTTTAAAGCGAAGGGCGCGGTGCTTATCATATATTTGATATGCATATTGCTCGGCATATCCGCCATTGTCGTTTCCAGGGTACCTTTGAAATTCGGGATTCTTGTTACCGTGATAGACATAGCGGTGTTGGGCTTACTCGGCATCAGGCTGTCACGCATATCTACCGGCAGGTTCGGCAGGAGAAAAACGAGTTAATGACAAATTGGATGATCGATAGAACTGCGGTTATAAATAAAGCGCTTGAGTGGAGCGTATATATCATGCTCCTGGCGCTGCCGTTCTCAAAATCTATAATAGAGATATGTGCCGCGGTCGGCGTGATCTTGTTAGTTCTTAAGAGGGCGCTGTCGGGTAATTGGAAATTGCCGGGCACGCCCGGGAACCTGCCGATCATCCTCATCGTCATAACTACGATCCTTTCATTATTTAACAGCGAATTCCTGTCTTTAAGTATTCGTGCCCTCTTTTCGAAGACGCTCAAATTCATAGTCATATATTATTTGGTAGTTGAGGCGATATCCGATAGGACTAAATTGTCCAATCTGCTTAAGATAGGCGCGCTCTCAGCGGGGATCGTATTTATAGATACGCTGCTTCAGTATTTTGTCACGCATACCGATATATTGCACAATTACCCGGCATTCAAATATGTGTTTGGATATATGGGAGGGGATAGAGGTACTATGGGGTATATAGATTTTTTTCGCGGATATCCGACGGGCCCGTTCCCGTTCCCTAACGACCTGTCTGCCTGGTTATTGATCATTTTGCCCGCAATATTATTTCCGGCAATATTCGGTATTAAGTCTGTTAAGTCGCGCTCCTGGCTCATCGCATTCTTTCTTGTAGGTTTGTGGATTTTTGTTCTTGCAAAGGCCAGAGGCGCGTGGGCCGGTTTCATAATAGCGATCGGTTCTACAGTGTTCCTGATAAAGAAAAAAGTAATAATCTTCGCCATACTTGCTGCAATGCTCATCATAGTCATATTCTGTTTTGCCACTTCTTCCAGGGTAGTTTTCGGCTTGTCGAGTATGATCGACCGCGGCGATATGTGGACGAACAGCGTCAAGATATTCAAGATGCATCCCATAATAGGCAATGGCGTGAATACATTCTTCAGTCTGTATAAAGAGGCCAGGGTCGACCAATGGCACGGTCTGAAGGGGAGCTATTCGCATAATTGCTATCTTCAGATGGCAGCCGATGTGGGCATTCTGGGGTTGGCGGCATTTTTATGGTTCGTCTCGGCCGTCTTCATGAAAGCTGTAAGGTATATTAAAAGGACCCCGGATAAATTCGGCGGCGCTCTTGTCATGGGTATTCTTGTGGGGCTATTTGCGTTCCTAATCCACAGCGCAGTCGATACGAGCCTTTATTCGCTCCCGCTCGCAGCTCTTTTCTGGTTGACGATGGGCGCGCTGGTAGCGGCTATGAAAGTCCTGGAGCAGGAGCATTAATGAAGAAGATACTGATAATCAATCCGTTCGGCATAGGCGATGTAATATTCTCGACCCCGCTGATCGAAGCGCTTAAAAAGAACTTCCCGGATAGTTTTATCGGATATATCTGTAATAAGCGGGTATATGACGTCATAAGGAGCAACCCTAATCTTAACAAGATCTACGTATACGAAAAGGACGATTACAGGGCTGTTTGGCAGAGTTCCAAGCTGGAATGCGTTAAACGTATCTTGAGTTTTTTGAAGTCGGTAAAGAAAGAAAAATTCGACCTGGTGATCGACCTGTCCCTTGGATATCAGTTCGGCCTCTTCTTGAAGGTCGTCGGCATAAGGAACAGGCTTGGCTTCAATTATAGGAACAGGGGAAAGTTCCTGACGCGTAAAATAGACATCGACGGTTTTAACGATAAACATGTTATAGAATACTATCTCGATATGCTTACGCTTCTGGATATAGATCCCGGTAAATACAGGACCTATCCTAAGATATATCTTGCCGAGAGGGATTCCGTTTGGGCGGACGATTTTTTAAGAAGTAACGGTATAACAGAGAAAGATATTGTCGTTGGCGTAATACCCGGATGCGGCGCCAGCTGGGGCCAGGACGCCAAATACAGGCGATGGGATAAGGCCGGGTTTGCGATCGTCGCCGACAATGCTATAGAGCGTTATGGCGCCAAGGTGTTATTGTTCGGCAGCGCAAAAGAAGTAGGTATTTGCGAAGACGTCCTGAAGCTCATGAAACATGAAGCAATAATAGCGTGTGGCAAGACAAGTTTGAGAGATTTTTTGGGGTTGTTGCGCCGGTGCAAGGTCGTCATAACTAATGACGGCGGGCCGCTGCATATGGCAGTGGCGATCGGCGTCAATACGGTCTCCATATTCGGGCCCGTCGATGAGAAGATATATGGGCCTTATCCGGTAGGCCCCGGACACATAGTGATATCTAAACGCGCCCTGCCTTGCAGGCCGTGTTATAAGAAGTTCAAGCATAATATCTGTGACAACAGACTTTGTTTAAAAGGGATAGCGCCCAGCGAAGTGATCGAAGCGGTCGATGCGCTTATGGTGCGTGCAGGGAAATAAAACTATGAAAGTATTGCTCATATTTGGGGGGATAGCAGAATCGGGTTTTAACAAAACCGGAAAACGGCTCAGGCTTGTCTGGATAAATCACGGGCTCGCGTCTCTGGCGGCTTCGGCAAAGTTGGCCGGCCACGATGTGAGCTTCCTGGACCTGAGGCAGCTCTCTTCCTGGGAAGAGTTCAAGGGCGAGGTCAGTAAGATATCCCCGGACGTAGCCGGCCTTACAATGATGAGCGTAGACTATGAACCAGTTATGAAGGCCGTCAGCTTGATAAAGGAAGTTGATCCCGATATAAAGGTGGTCGTGGGCGGCCCGCATCCGAGCCTTGTCCCTGAGGAAATAGAGAAAGAGAGTTTGGTCGATCATATTGTTCAGGGTGAGGGCGAGATAAGTTTTGTGGATCTACTGAAAGACCTGGCTGATGGAAAGAAGCCGGACCGTATCATAAAAGGCGTGAGCCCCGACCTCGACGATCTTCCTTTTGTCGATAGGGAAATGTTCGGAGCCGGAGAGATGCCGATCGACCATTTTTTGAGGATACCGTTCGTCACTATAATAGCCGGCAGGGGATGTATATATAACTGCAGTTTCTGCCAGCCCGCAGAGAGGATCATATTTGGGCCTAAGGTGCGGCGCAGGTCGGTTGACAATGTCATAGAGGAGCTTAAGCTTTTACGGGATAAGCAGGATTTCCAGAGCCTCATGATACATGACGATTGCCTGACCGAGGACAGGGAATGGGTGCTAGATTTTTGCGCCAAGTATAAGGAGAATAAGTTCAACCAGCCGTTCATCTGCCAGTCGAGAGCCGATATCATTTGTAAGAACGAGGATATGGTCAAGCTTATGGCGCGAACAGGCCTTGTTATGTTCCTGATAGGTTTCGAGAGCGGCAACCAGCGGATACTGAACCTGCTCAGAAAAGGAACGACTGTGGCGCAAAATTACCGGGCGGCAAAGATATGCGGTAAATACGGCATACGCGTGTGGGCGAATTACATGCTCGGTATCCCGACCGAGACGAAGGAAGAAGCGCTCGATACGCTCAAGATGATAGAGCGCATCAAACCGTACAGGGCCAGTCCCGCATTTTATACTCCGCATCCGGGAAGCGACCTTTACACATCGTGCATTAAAGACGGGTTGTCACTGGTGAAGGACCATAAGGATTTTGCCAGGTCTTCTTACGAACCGAAGATAAAAGGGATAGACTATATCTTCCT
>JBAYFK010000142.1:0-4514 GCA_041667225.1 Candidatus Omnitrophota bacterium | reverse complement strand
GAAATAAGGGGATAGAAATGAACTTTTTATCCCCTTATTTTTTTGTAAATTTTCGATAAAATTAATAAAAATAACTTGCAATTATACCCATTTTATATTAGAATCTGCACAGTTAACATATCGTAAAGCAAATACGAGGTGGCCGTGACTGAAAGACGAAGATTCCTAAGATTTGAAACAGCGTTGAACGCATTCTGTGAAAGCGTGAGCGAAAAATGCAAATCTGCATCAAGGATAACGAATATCAGCAAAGACGGCGCGCTGGTCATGCTGGACAAGCCTTTTCCTCAGGGCGCAGAGTTGAAACTGACGATGGATGTCCCGGGGGATAACGTTCCCATATTTGCTTCTTGTCAGGTAGCATGGCAAAAAGGATCCGATCCGGAAAAAAGACATAGCGCCTATGAAACAGGCGTTAAGTTCATAAAGATGGACTCGACCGATAAAGGCAGGCTCCTGGAGTATATATATTTACAATGGCTAAAACTGCTGGATAATAAAGCGAAGTAATACGCGAAATATCTGCATAATACGGAGAAATAATGACTGAAGAGAAGAAAGAAACTACACCGGAAGTAAAACCTGAAGTTAAAGCCGAAGCTCCGGCAGCACCGGCGCCGGCGGCAACACCTGCAGCACCTGTAGCAACACCCGCAGCGGCACCTGTAGCGGAAGCGCCTGCGGCGCCTGTTGCACAGGCAGAGGCGGCAGCTCCTGCAGCCGCAAAGCCTGCGGAACCTGTAAAGAAAGAGAAGCCTGCGAACTGCGCCGTCTGCAACAAGCTGATAAAGAAACTGCGCTGGTATTACAGGAACGGCAAGTTCTATTGTTCTAAGCACTGCTGGAAGACGACGATGAAGAAGGAAGAACCGCCGGTAGAAGGCGCGGCCGAAACTAAATAAGCACCTCGCGATCCTTATGAAAAAGTTTGAAGCGCAGCCCAGTGAAGCGTTGTATCCCGCCCCAGTGGTTTTAGTAAGCTGTGTAGATCAACCCACAAAAAAAGCTAATATAATAACGATAGCATGGTGCGGCGTGGTCTGTTCAACCCCGCCGCTTTTAAGTATCTCTATCCGGCCCGGCAGATTATCCCACAAGTTCATTAAAGAAACCGGGGATTTCGTCATAAACATCCCTTCAAAAGAGATGCTGCAGAAGGTCGACCTGTGCGGCGTACGTTCCGGAAGAGATACGGATAAGTTCAAGGCCTGCAACTTCACCCCGGCGCCCGGTTCAAAAGTCATATCCCCGATCATCGTAGAATGCCCTGTAAATATTGAATGCAAACTGAAACACTGCGTAGAGCTAGGCGCGCACGACATGTTCATAGGCGAAGTCGTGTCCGTACATGTAGACGAGAACATTGTAGATAAAGACGGTAACATCGATTACAAAAAAGCCGCGCCGTTCGTATACAATCAGGGAGAATATTGGAGCCTTGGCGAACAGATCGGGACCTACGGATTCTCTGTCAAATAAACTGCGTCAAAAAATCTAAGATAAATGCTTGAAAATGACCGACGTATAATGATAAAATGTAACTTAAGATGAAAAACGATTCGTGTATATTCTGTAAGATCGCAAAAAAGGAAGTCCCGTCCAAGATCATATTCGAGAATAGCGATCTTGTAGCCTTCGAGGATATCAGCCCTCAAGCTCCGGTGCACGTAGTTATTATTTCAAAAGCTCATATTGAAAAATTATCGGATGTGACCGAAAAGGATATCCGCCTGATGGGTTCAATGGTCCTGGCGGCAAAAGATATAGCCGCCGATAAAGGGATCAGCGGGTCAGGGTACAGGGTAGTAATGAACTGTAATAAGGATGGCGGTCAGGCAGTATTTCATATACATTTACACCTTCTCGGAGGAAGGAAACTGAACTGGCCGCCGGGCTAAAGATCCCTCGAAACAAGCTGAATGTAAAACCATTAGCCTTATGATGTGGTTTCTCGGGATTAATTCGGCCCAACAGTAAAACGAGAGTAACAACTTATGTCGCTATCGCTCCATAAGTTGTGGCCTCATTAAAAGGAGCTCTTATGAGTAATCAGGAACGCAGGTCATTCCCAAGGATCGCGGATAAAGAGTTCGCAATGGAGCTAAAGGTGGGCGAGTATGATACGATCATACATACGCTCAATGTAAGCGCGTCAGGTGTATACTGCAAGATCGACAGGGAGATCCCGCTCATGTCGAGGGTGAAGATCGTATTGATGATGCCCGGCGCGAAGAAGAGCGAGGGCACATCGGGCCTTGAGGTCTCCGGCGTCGTTGTCAGGGAGCATCCCGTCATTATCAACGGCGAGACAAAACACTACGACCTAGCCATATTCTTTGACGACATATCTCAAAAAGACCGGGAAACCATCGCAAGCTATATCGACAAGAACAGCAAGTGCGCGGCATAAATATTAAGGAGCGAGAATGATCCTTATCGTAGAGCTTCTCTTCGTAGTCCTTTTGTCAATGATCCTATACATGATATACCTGCACGAAAGAGTACTGACAAAAAATAATACGCCCCACGCGATGATGGAAGAATACTGGAGCGGCAAAGAGAGAAGAGAGCATTTCAGGTTCGAAAAAAGCCTCAACGTCAGCTACGCCGTTGAAAAGAAACAGCACCTGAAGAATTCCGGAAAGACCGTTGATATATCAGAGGGCGGGATGAAGCTGCTCCTCGACGAGAAGCTGCCCATCTCGACCATAGTCGACCTTAAGGTAACCCTCCCTAATTCGCGCAAGTTCGCCGAGGTAGAGGGAGAGGTCATCTGGAGCGAGGAGGTCAAAGAGATCGACCCTTCCGGCAAAAGGCTATTCCATTCCGGGATAAGATTCCTCGCCGTTAAAGAACCGTCGAACGGAAAGCTCGCCGAATACGTCCGCTCGCTGGCCTCAGACCTCGGGAAAGCTTAAGAGCGCCAATGGGGACCAGAACCCGGCCCGAAAAAGTAAAACTGATAATCGGACTGATCTCAAGCGACGAACTTCTTTTTGATAAGGTACAGATGGCGCTGGAGAGAAGGCTCCGCAATAAAGCTGATTACACGAGCCCCGTAATGGATTTCGACTATACGGATTATTATAAGAAAGAGATGGGGCCGGCGCTTAAGCGGAAATTCTTGAGCTTTGAAAAGCATTTGGACCTGGGGCGGATATATAAAATAAAGGTGGCCACTAACGCCCTGGAAGCGAAACTCTCCAAAGAAGGAAAGCGCACCGTCAATATCGACCCTGGGTATATTGACATGGCAAAGCTGGTGCTCTTCTCCACCAAGGATTATACTCATAGACTTTACCTGAACAAGGGGATATTCGCTGAGGTGACCTTGTACTATAAAGACGATACTTTCAATCCGTGGCCTTGGACATACCCTGACTATAAAAGCAGTGAGTACATAGCGATATTCAACCATATACGCGGTCTTTATAAAAAAGGAGCATAGCTCATCATGCTGATAAAGCAAAAAAGCCTCATAGTGGCGCTGGTATCGAGTTTTGTCATCGCCATGGTCCTCGTGCTGACACTGGTCGCTTACCTTATATATATCGAATTGCGCGGAGAAGAATTCAAGAGGTCTTACCAGGACCTCCTTTCAAAAGTGAATTCTAAGGTCTATTCAAAAAATCTGGAAACGGTCAAACTGGACGCGCTCATAGAGCCGTCCGGGGCTCTTAAAGGAACCCCTGTAATAGACGGTATTTTAAAGAACAAAGGCTCCAGGAACATAACGGCGCTCCTGCTGAAAGTAAAATTCCTCGATAAGGACGGAGCCGCTATATACGAAGTCACTTTTCACCCGCAGGAACCGTCTCTCGGGGATCAGGCATCGCCGCAGGTCGTCATACCATATTTGTCGGGCCCTGCCAGGATCATACTTAGATCGGGCGAATCGCTCGCGTTCAAACGGATCTTGTCGAACTGCCCGAAAGAGATAATCCAGTCCCTGCAGGACAAGCCTCCGGCCTCAAAGGCTTGGGGGCGATGGACGGGAAAATTGGTTTCTGAGGTGCTTTCCATAGATTTTTAGCAGCATTATACTTGGAGAACCGGCAATGCGTAATTTTTACATATTCATAATCTCTATCTTTGTTCTGTGCGTACTCTTGTTCATGTCCTCTTTCTTTTATCTTGATAAGACAAAGCATAAAATATATCACTTCATCGTAAGCCTGGACGGCCGTGAAGTCGGCACCATAACGGTGAATAAGTTCGAGACCGAAGACAAGCTCATCTATAAATCCGCGTCCGAGACACCGTTCTACCCCGTATTCACCTCTTCCAAGGCACGTATCGTTCTGGATAAAAAGTATAACCTCGAAAGCTTTTCCGACGAAGACCGCGGCAACAGCATAACGGACAGCCTATTCATCGAGAACGATATCAATAAACTTTCGTTCATCACCATCTCCGGATCATCCTTCTCGACCCTCAACGCCATGCCTGTGAAGGCCGGAACTTTTATTTTTGAAGAGTGGTCACCGGTAACATATCTGCCGGTCATAGAGAAT
>JBAYFK010000141.1:0-4552 GCA_041667225.1 Candidatus Omnitrophota bacterium | reverse complement strand
GAGCTGCTGAAAAAGGTAAGACGAGCTTCATCCAGAAAGCTGTCACCCTTACCTCCGATTCTACGCTTACGTTCAATTGGTGCGTTGCAGCGGGCAAGAAACGTGTAATACTTTTCGTTAACGGCGAGCAGAAAGCAGAAATAAACGGCGAGGAGAAGCCTAACCAGTGGGAAGAGATCCCTATTACAGGCATACCCGGGGCTCAAGCCGGAACGCCGTATATAATAAAATGGGTCTATGAGAATAATGATGATACCGGCGATGTGAGCCAGACCGCATGGATCGATGATGTCCTGATAAAAGGCAGCGAAGTTGTCGACACTACTTTCGAGAATGGCGCCGTGGATCTAGGGGACTTCACAACGGGCGGGACGATGTACACTGAGATCAGCGAGTCAACATTCCATGGCGGTGCCAAATCCATAGCTTTGACCGGCCAACACGCAATAGGGCAAGGCGATGTCTATATCGAGCGCACAATGGACATCCCCAACGATACCCAGATAAGCTTCTGGCAGAAAGTCTCTTCCTGGCCTGGCTATGATTTCTTGAAATTCTACATCGATGACGTTGAACAGACCGCCGGCAATATAAGCGGTGTGGTCGATTGGGAACAAAAGACATATAACGTTGCGGCAGGCACCCGTAAATTCAAATGGAAATTTGTGAAGACGAGCGGCGGGACCACTCACACTGAAACAGGTGAAGACACGGCCTGGATCGACGATATTAGTATTACTATCATGCGCAATTTCGCGGATTATAGTTTCACTCCTACAGGGACCGCCGAGATCCAAATACCTCTCAATAGCGACGTCCTGCCTTATGCTACCGGCGGAGACGCCGAATGGGTGGCCCAGAACACCGATACAGGGTTTGTCCTGCAGTCAGAAGAGGTCAGCGCCGGACAGAGCGCGTATGTAGAGAGGACCGTAGACCTGGCAGCCGCGGGAAAAGTCAACTTCAAGTGGAAAGTGGATAATCCGGGCAGCGCTACGGATATGCTCTCAGTATATGTAGACGGCGTATATTCGACAAGTATATCAGGCGCGAGCGGGTGGGTTGACGGGAGCGTAGAACTCGATTCCGGACACCATACCGTAAAATGGGTATATGACCGTACACAGACATTCCTCGGCGCACCTAACGGTAATGCCTGGGTTGACGATGTATCGCTTGAAAAAGACGCTATCGCCTCGTTCGATTACCTTCCGGGCCTGTCGTTCTCACTGCCGACAGATTTCAAGTCCACTTCAGCCAGCCCGTGGCTCAGCGTATACGGGCAGTCCTATGACGGCGACAATTTCTCGGCAAAAGCAGGGCGTCCCGGCGCAGGTAATGTCTCGACGATGACGAGGACGGTAGAACTTACAGAGGACTTGCCGGTCAGCTTCCGGTGGAAGATATCCGCCGCTTCCGGGAACAAGGTCAAATTCTATATCGATAACGTACTCCAGAGTTCGCTGGACGGAACGAGCGAAGGATGGGAGCATTTCTATAAAGATCTTGTCAGCGGGACATATGCCTTTAAGTGGGAATACGAAGAGAATGTCGAGGATGCCTCCGGCGCAGCTTGGATAGACGATTTCGAAATAGCGCATATCCAGAGCCTTGATAATTTCGCGTATCCGTCAGGGACGGTATTTACTGTAGCTGAAGCCGCGAGCGCTTATTCGACCGATAGCTGGGTTGTAGAGAATGCAGTAACGGTAAACGGAGAGGATGACTTCGCTCTCCAGTCCGGGCTCGTTGCCGCGGGCAGTTCTTCATATATTGAGAGAAAGGTTACAGTCGCTGCCGATTCAGTGGCTTTATTCAGATGGCGCACCGATGGGTCGTCGACAGATAAATTGACGTTCAAGCTCGACGGCACCGTAAAAGATTATATGTCCGGTTCAAGCAACGGATGGGAGTGGAGAGCGGTCAAGATAACCAGCGGCATGGAGCATACGCTCAGGTGGGAATTTGACCGTTCGCTTACAGCGACAGGGGTTGAAAGCGGCAAGGCATGGATAGATGAGCTTACGGTAACGACCGAAGACATGATGTCGTTCTCAAAAGACTTTGACACGACCATTCCTTTGACTGCGGCGGAATACAGCACAACGAATTGGCAGTCCCAGAACGCGATCGCTTACGATGTAGGCGGGTTTGCCGCGCAGTCAGGCGCCGTCGCGCTCGGATCAAGCTCCTACATATCCAAGACCATAACACTCTCCGAAGCCGCAACCGTAACGTTCAAATGGAAACTCGATTCCGACTCCAATGATACTCTGAAATTCCTGGTCGGGCCTACTACTTACTACACCATCACCGGCAATAGCAACGGATGGGCTACGGGCACTGTGGATCTTGCGGCAGGCACACATACCCTTAAGTGGATGTATACAAGGCCGGTTGTAGCCGGGGCCGCGGCCGATAATGACCGCGCGTGGGTCGATGAGCTTAATATCGAGTACGCGAACAAGACAGAGACGTTCTCGTACGGCACTTATCCGGCCAATACAACGCTTTCGCTGCCTTCAGAAGAATACACTACGGACGGATGGACGACCCAGAACGGCGTGGTCTACGGAGAGTCCGGTTTTGCTGCTCAGACAGGGGCGATCGGTACAGGCTCGTCAACGTTTATGCAGAGAGAGATAACACTTGGTGCGGCCGGGAACGTCGAATTCTACTGGAAGACCTCTTCCGAACAGGGCAACGAACTCAAATTCTATATCGATAACATGGATTCGCCCATAGCAAGTATCAGCGGGCAGGATGAAGACTGGCAGTTATTCTCCGGCCCGAGGCTTGAAGCCGGTACGCATATATTGAAATGGGTGTACGCTAAAGATCATGACAATGTTACCTCTCTTGATAGAGGATGGGTAGACGACATCCGTGTGAACGAAGAGTCCGGTAAGGCGATCACCTTTGACGGTACGGATGACTATATAGATGTAACCGCCGATGTTTCAGAGAGCGCGTATGGAGTTTCGCTCTGGTTCAAGACCACAGATTTGAGCGCCGGAATATTCTCGGTAGGCAGTGGTGTGCTAGGCGCTACTACTAACGATAGGCATTTATATCTTGCGAACGGTAATCTTACAGCAAACATAAATTATAGCATATACCATTACGATGAGGATATAGCTACTTCCGGCACCAATTTTGCCGATGGTAAATGGCATCACGTTGTGCATACATTTGGGGCCGGATTGGGCCATAGAATATATGTTGATGGTATATTAAGGGCGACCGGCTCGCAGGCCTCATCCAGCAATGTCGAACAGACAGGACTTAATATAGGTTATTCTAATGACGCCAGCCATAAATATTTCGCAGGATCTCTTGATGATCTATCCGTCTGGAACAGAGCTCTATCCATATCGGATGTAGCAGGGCTCTATAGCGGATCGACCGTATTGACAGGCAATGAAACGGGCCTTAACTCATATTATAACTTCGATGATGAGTCCGCTAAGGATCAGGCCGCAGCTCACCTGCATGACGGTTCGATGAAGAATGGGCCAAGCTTTGAGACGACATCCAAAGAGATATCGGAAGAATCTTTCTCGCCGGTTGCATCATATTCAACATCCGTCTCTGTAACAACGGCAGGTTTCGCGACGAGCAACTGGGTAAATCAAAATACGGCCGCCCGTGACTTAGGCGGATTTGCCGCACAGGCAGGCGCTACCGCGGCAAACAGCACATCATGGTTCGAGAAACAGAACGTCGTCCTCACCGGTCCCGCGAAACTGACATTCAACTGGAGAAAGACAAGCGCGGCCGGTACAGACAGGCTCCGCCTCATGGTAAATGGCGCTTATAAAGATGTTGAAGTTCCGCCGCTGACTGCGGGCAGTGACAATTGGGTGGCGGTGACATATGACTTCACGGGAGCCGGCACTTATACTGTGCGTTGGGTCTATGACAGGACAGGTTCTACAGGTTCCGTTGATGATAGAGCCTGGGTCGATGACGTTCAGATAGCGCATAACGGTTTCTCGCAGAACTTCTCATATCCTGCCGGCACAGAACTGCCGCTGGCGTCCGGCTATTCGACTTCGACCGGAATGGAATGGAAGAACCAGAATGATACAGGCGAGGCGCGTGACGCAGGCGGATTTGCTGTCCAGACAGGTTCTACGGCTATCAATAATACTTCATGGTTCGAAAGACAGAACGTCGTCCTCACCGGTCCCGCGAAACTGACATTCAACTGGAGAAAGACGAACTCTGCAACAAGCGATAAGCTGAGGCTCCTCATAAGCAAAGACGGCGGCGCCTATACAGATACAGGCGTCATCCTTACGGCAGGCAGCTCTGACTGGATAGCTGTAGCATACGACTTCACCACGAGTGGTACCTATAAGATACGCTGGGCATACGACCGCGTGGGTTCGTCCGGCTTAGCCGATAGGAACGCTTGGGTGGACGATGTCAGGGTGGCTCCGCTCGAGGTTTCTCAGTCGTTGTCATATCCTGCCGGCACAGAACTGCCGCTGGCGTCCGGCTATTCGACTTCGACCGGAATGGAATGGAAGAACCAGAATGATACAGG
>JBAYFK010000140.1:0-4555 GCA_041667225.1 Candidatus Omnitrophota bacterium | reverse complement strand
TGCAATAAAAAAACTACCTATTACAATATGCCACGCGACCGCCATCCTCGGATTATTCTTCCACTTTTTTGTATTATCATCCGATTCCAATAATAAATTTGAAATTTTAATGAATAGACTTCTATTTTTCATCCGCTGTCCCCATCTCCTGCTAGGCGATTTTATGGACATCCCGTGCAGCATATCATTAGGGACGTTTTCAAAATCCATCTCAGATGTGTCCCAAATCTTATCCCAAACCTGTCTCCGTATGCTTACTACATCTTGGAAAAATGGAACAGTCCTTATTTTTCCTCAGTCGTCCATCATAAGAATATTTTTCTCGTGCTGGAGGCGGAACTTTTGTGGCCCGTCCCAGTCATCCCGCCGTATTTTTTTCAATTCCCTCAGATGGCAGAACTTTTGGGTGCTTGCTGGAGCGACTCTTAAAATTTACGATACATTATGGCGGTATAGGCTTTACCATCGTAAATTTTACGACAGCAAATTTGCATGCCTAATGCAAATTTGCGGCAAGCGGAAGCAACACCCAAAAGTAAATGCCTGACTGAGAAATTGAAAAAATTACTTCTTGCCCTTCTTGTCGTCTTCGGCAGTGAACTCTGCGTCGATGATGTCTTCGCCCTGTTTGCCGGCAGCGCCTTCCTGCGCGCCCTGCGGTTCTTCCTGAGGCCTCGCGCCCGCATCTGCTCCGCCGGTGTTCCCGGCGCCAGCGCCCGCACCCTGCTGCGAATGTTTCTTATACATTTCCTCGGCCATCTTGTGGGATGCCGTGGTCAGCTCTTCCATAGCGGTCTTCATCTTGGCCGCGTCACTGCCTTTAAGGGCTTCCTTAAGGGCTGCTAATTTTTCCTCTATATTCTTCTTATCGGACTCGCTCACCTTGTCCCCGAACTCTTTCAGGGACTTCTCCGTCGTGTAAGCTAAAGTGTCCGCCTGATTGCGCACATCCACTTCTTCTTTACGCTTCTCGTCTTCCGAAGCGAACTTCTCCGCCTCTTTGACGAACTTATCTATCTCCTCTTTCGACAGCTTCTTAGGAGCGCTGATCTTTATCGACTGCTCTTTACCTGTGCCAAGGTCCTTGGCATTGACATGAACTATACCGTTGGCGTCTATGTCGAAAGTGACTTCTATCTGAGGTATCCCGCGCGGCGCTGTAGGTATCCCGACCAGGTCGAAACGGCCGAGTTCTACGTTACCATCCGCCATCTTGCGTTCTCCCTGAAGGACCCTTATCGTGACCGCTGTCTGGTTATCCGCAGCAGTCGAGAATATCTGGCTCTTCCTGGAGGGAACCGTCGTATTTCTTTCGATCAGGCGGGTGCAAACCCCTCCCAATGTCTCGATACCAAGCGACAGCGGCGTTACGTCGAGAAGTAGGACGTCTTTTGTATCGCCCTTTATGATGGCCGCCTGTATTGCAGCGCCTAGAGCGACGCATTCCATGGGGTCCACTCCGCGTTCTAACTTCTTACCGACAACATCCTCAACGAACTTCTGGACGATCGGCATTCTCGTGGGGCCTCCGACCAAGATTATCTTATCGACATCTTTGGCCTGGATCTTGGCGTCCGTTAGGGCCTGGTCGATCGGGTGACGGCACTTGTCTATTATCGGCGACACGAGTTCTTCCAGCTTCGACCTGTTAAGGGACATGGTCAGATGCTTAGGCCCCGTCTGGTCCGCCGTTATGAATGGCAGGTTCAGGTCGGTCGAGACTGTGCTCGAAAGTTCCACTTTCGCTTTCTCGGCAGCCTCTCTTACTCTCTGTACAGCCATCTTGTCATTTTTAAGGTCTATACCCGTATCTTTTTTGAACTGGCCGGTGATGTAATCGATAAGAACATTATCCATATCCGTGCCTCCGAGCTGCGTATCGCCGCTCGTCGACTGTACTTCGAATGTAGCTGCCTTATGTTCATCGTCCCATCCCATCTCAAGTATCGTAACGTCAAGGGTGCCTCCGCCAAGATCGAATACCATTATCTTCTGTTCCTTACCGGCCTTATCCAGGCCGTAAGCCAGACATGCAGCCGTCGGCTCGTTTATTATCCTTAATACCTTCAGCCCCGCTATCTCACCGGCGTCTTTCGTCGCCTGGCGCTGGTTATCGTTAAAATAGGCCGGGCATGTGATTACGACCTCTTCCACTTTGTCGCCCAGATAATTCTCGGCGTCCTGTTTTATCTTGGACAGGATGAACGCCGATATCTGCTGAGGGGTATAATCTTTGCCATATATCTTGTATTTAAAATCAGTTCCCATCTTTCTCTTGGCTGCAAATACGGTTCCTTCGGGATTCACCGACGCCTGCCTCTTGGCAGGTTCGCCTACGAGCTTTTGGCCGTCTTTGGTGAATGCCACAAAGGACGGGAATGCTTTGCCGCTGGCGATACCGGCGCCTTCGGCTGACGGCAGTATGATGGGCCTGCCCGCTTCCATGTATGCCGCCGCGGAATTTGACGTTCCGAGATCTATACCTATTATTTTTGCCATACCTTCCCCCTTTGTTGATTTTTTTATCGGTTATTCTGTCTTCTTTTTCGCTATCTTTACCATCGCCGGCCTCAGCATCTTACCCGACAGCATGTAACCGGCTTTAAGTTCCTCTATTACGGTATCCTCTTCTTTGTCGCTTGCCTGATCGACCAATATCGCTTCATGGACATGGGGATCGAATTTTTCACCGACCGTCTTTATCCTCTCGACCCCGATATCTTTCAGGAATCTCTGTATCTGGCTCTGGATCATATCGACGCCCTCGCGGACAGCGTTAAAATCCTTAGCCTCCTTGATATGCTTTTCCGCTATATCAAGGTTGTCCAATATCGGCATGAACTCCATCAGCATGCCTTCATTGGCGTATTTCAGGAAATCCGCTTTGTCTTTCTCGAGACGGCGCCTGGCGTTCTCGAACTCGGCGTGTATCCTGAGGAATTTATCTTCAAAACCGTCGCGTTCGGAACATTTAGCGAGAAGCGCGTCATATACTTCTTTAGGGACCGTTACGGTCTCCGGCTCGACGTTCACGGGTTCTGCGGCCTTCTCATCTTTGCCGTTCGCTTTAGCGGCGGGTTTATTATGGTTCTTTTTCGGGTTATTTTCCTGCATTATATTACACCTCTAGTTCTTCCAGGATATTGGTGACCGCGTCAGCCAGGATCTCCACGGTAGGTATGACCTTGTCGTAAAGCATCCTTTTGGGCCCGATCACGCCGAGCCTGCCGGAAGGCTTTCCTCTTACCTTATACCCGCGCGTCACTATACTGCACTCGCTAAAGTTACTCGATTTGAGTTCCCGGCCGATATGTACCGTGAGCCCGTCCTCTCCAAAGTCGTTCGACAGAAGGTTCAGGATCGCCCTCTTCTCTTCCAGGCATTTTAGTATATTATACAGCTTGCCGTAGTCTTTGAATTCGGGCTGCTCCAGGATATGGCTTGCGCCGTCGAGGTATACCTTTTCATAGAATGGGTAAAGAGTTATGCCGACATAATTGGTCAGGCTCGATATCAGGTGCGACGTCTTTTCAAGGACGTCCTCAAGCGACTTCATCCGCTCATGATACTGCACGTCTATCATCTTGACGACGCCGTCATTGATGCTGCGTATCCTCATCAATGAATCTATATAATACCTGTATCCTTTATCGGTCGGTATCCTGCCTGCGGAAGTATGCGGATGCGTTATGAAGCCCATATCTTCGAGATCGGCCATTACATTACGTATGGTCGCGCTCGAGAGTTTGAGCTTTCTGGCGACTGAACGCGAGCTGACCGGCTCAGCAGTTTCGATATACTGCTTTATGATCAGGTCCAGCACTTCGTTATGTCTTTTTGTGGTATCCGTATGCATCACATTCATCCTGCCTGATCGAGGTTAAAAAACTGTTAGCACTCTACATGCTTGAGTGCTAACAGTTTAACATAAATGCCGTTTTTGTCAAGCGAATATTAAGCTATTATATCTCTTGATTCAAGAAGTTCCTTGATACGCAGGGGGACCTGGGCTTCTATATAGACGCTCTCGCCAGAATACTCCTTCTTCGTCACAAGGCCGTTCTCATATATAAGGTTGAGCGTCTTCACGTCCGATGACGGAATGGTTATCTTCACCGGAGCGATAAGGCCGCTGATATGAGGCAATATTGCGCCTGTGAGAACGTCAAATCCTTCTTTTTTCAGGGCTGAGATAGCGATGGTGCTCTTGAAAGACGCCTTTGCTTTCTCCAGGACGGCCGGGTCGCCTACGAGATCAGCTTTATTGAGCACCGTTATTACCGGCACATCCTTTACCCCTATATCCTCCAGCACCTTGTAAACGGCGTCAGAATGTTCGTGGGCTTTAGGGTGGCTTACATCCACTATATGAAGGATGAGATCGGCCTCTATCACCTCTTCCAGAGTGGCTTTAAAGGCCTCAATGAGGTGATGAGGCAAATTGTCTATAAAACCTACTGTGTCGACAAAAAGAGCCTTCTGTTTATTCGGGAAGATGAACTTTCTTATCGTAGGATCGAGTGTAGCGAAGAGCTTATCCTGCGTCAGGACGCTT
>JBAYFK010000139.1:0-4600 GCA_041667225.1 Candidatus Omnitrophota bacterium | reverse complement strand
GGATCTGCAGATATCGTCACCGCCAAAGAGGAAGAGCTCCAGACAGCTCTTACTAAGTCCCAGAGCAATGCCGATGTCATCGCCTCCGCCAGAGACGTCATAGATTCTATAGAGAACACAGCTCAGCTTGATATACTCCTCGATGCGGCAGAGACCGCATACCGCGATATCCTCTCTGCGTATTGGAATGCCGACAAGGTTTCCCGCGACTATTCCGAGAACGCGGTCATAAGACAGCTCAAGAACGATACATCCGGCGTACTTACGCAGAGCGCCAATCTCCTCACCGAGATGAGGAAGAAACTCGCAGTCAAGGAAGCCCTCCTTACCGAAGGTGCATCTTTAATGAGCTGGCTCAAGGAGAGACAGAACGCGCTCAATACGCTTGTAGCCATCGTGGCAAGCTCAGAGGCTATCGAGATAGCCAGGGATTATATAGACAATATCTACGAGACGGCGACATATAACGACGCGGAAGGGCACGGCACGAAGCCGACGGCGGAAGAACAGCTCAAAGCGCTTGAGAAGATATTCGGCCTTAACGGCAACGAAGCGATGAGCGAAAGCGCCGTTACCCAGTCCATACTTAACGGTATGGTCGATAATAACGTATTCCAGTACAAGGACGACGCCGAATTTACCGCGATCATTTACAAGGCGTTCACCATGAGGACCGCGAGCACGGTGGAGATGGATTATTATACGGGAGTGTTGAGTTCATATAGCGGCGCTCCGTCTGCCAAGAGAAAAGAATTTATCACCCTGTTCGCCACCATGACATCTGCGGATGTTCCTGATTCCGACGGCGATGGTTTCTCGGACGGCGAAGAAGCGGCGCTTGAGACAGATCCTCTCGATGCCGAGGATAAGCCTCTGTCGACCGCTACCGATTCAGACGGTGACGGATTGTCTGATACCGATGAAGCCTCTCTGGGCACAGGGGTCAATATAGTCGATTCCGATTCCGACGGATTCTCAGACGGAAAAGAAAAGACCGCTCTCACCGATGCGCTCGATAATACCGATCATCCGCAGGCGACTTCATACGATTCAGACGGCGACGGCATAGACGATATAGTCAATACCGGCGATCCGCAGGACAAGCTTGAGCTCAAGGTCCCGCAGGGCGCGTTAGCTTATATTGCTACTTACAAATCGACGTTCAGCGCCATAAAGATGAGCGAACTCGGATATATAGAAAAGATCCTCCATATCGACGATGACAAGCTCACCGGAGAGAGCGCTTATGACGCTGCCCTCTTTGCCGGGGCCGCTGAAGATCTTGGTTCCAGAGTGACGAGCGAAGTGAACGCGATAATATCCGCTTTTGATGATATCCGCAAGAAGTATGTTGTGAGTACGACGCTCCAGGGAGCTCTCGATTCCGGCAGAGAACTGGCCGATGATCTTTCAGGTATGCTCGGAATGCTGGCGGCCATCTCTTCAAGAGAGACGGCTCAGGCAGAAGTATCCGTTACTCTCGCGGGACGCATAGATCACGCTTATAAGTTCAGTAAACTGAACGGCCAGGTAGCTGTAGACCTGAAGGACGATGCGTCCGCGGCTACATCGGAAGGCTTTGTAACGCTTCTCGGCGCAATGAGCATCATAGACGACGCTTCTATAGCTCATTCTTCTGCAAGGTTCGTGGATCTCAGCAGCTTGTACGATGCGGACCGTTCCAATACGGAGATCGCAGGCCTCGTTACGAACGCCAGGACTATATATGGCCGCTCGGTACAGGAGTTTGATTCGCTCACAGGATTCAAGCAATACGCCGAAGTGGCGAGGACCGGAGGCATGAAGGCCAAAGATCGCGCAGATAACGGGGTAGCGCTCTACAATAAAATAGAAGAGCTTGTATTTACCAGGATGAAGGCGTCCCAGTCCAGAGCGCTTTACAACCTCGGGCTCATCATAAAGAGTTACCTTAAGGACGACGCCGGCCGTTTAGACGTGATCGAGGACGTGATAGGTTCCGACACAGGCATCATAGCCAATAAGGCGGCGGTCAATGAAGCGCTCAACCATATAAATAGCGTCAATGGTGAACTGCTCGCGAATGTAGAAGCGATAGAGAAGATAGAGCAGGACATTGACGACCTTGCCTCAAGGATGTTCACCGCGCGCGAAGCCATTAGAGCCGTAAAGGCCCAAATAGAGACGTCAGTAGACGGCGACGTCATCAGGGCTCTATATATAACGATCGAAAAGAACATCGATATGATCAAAGGGTACAACGATGAGATCAAAGAGGCGCAGGCTAAATACCCGGCCAATGCCGTCATACGTTCGAAGACGACCATTGCGCTTGCTTCCGACGAAGAGCTTGAGGTAACTGCTAAAGAAGCGAAGAAGGCTATGTATGAGGCCATGTCGCGCGCGACGGACGGAACGTACGCCGTGAAAGAGGCGGCCAACCGTAAAGCTTTAATAGACTCGATCAAAGCTATTGCTGCAGCCATATCCGATCCGGATCAGGTCAGGGCGCTTATAACTATGGCCGAAACGGCTTACGACGATATGGTCGCGATAAAAGAATCGGTCGAAAGAGCGCTTGCAACAGACCCAGCCAACGGAACGTTCATCTCCAATGCGACAGCGGTCGAAACGCTTGTTGACGGAGCTACCGGAGCGAGGAAACAGGTAGAGGATATGAACGAAGCCCTATTGACCGGCGAGATGAACATAACGCACGGAGTTTCTATAGCCGAAAGGATCGCAATTCTCGCAGGGGCCGCCAAGAAGGCTTACGATATGGCCGTTGCGACGAATGACGCGGAATCGGCGATCGTCCTGTCGCGTATAGTCGATAATTTCCTGACCGAAGCGGGAATTCCTCCGGAAGCTACATTCCCCGAAGAGGCGGATAGCCTTGTAGGTGAATTGGTTGACGCGGCAGACGCGGTCCTTGCCGACGATCCGGCTAAGGCCGAATGGCTTGCAAGCGTTGACGCTGCGAAACTGGCCAGAAGCGAGATAGACAGATACGCCGGGCAGGTGAAAGCCCATGCCGCAGGCCTTAAGATCAGGGAATGCATGAAAGAGGCCGAATCCGACAGCATCGCGCTCCAGAATATGATAGAGCTTATCGATACCGCGTCGTGGCAGAAGGCAGAGGGCCTTATAGACGCCGCCGTCGCTCTCGGAGAAAGAGTAAGGAAGCTGTATAGAGATGCGCTGATCATTTCCGCGGACGCGCCAAGCGACACAGTTGCCGCCGCAAGCGTTGCCGGGATCGCCAATATAGTGAACGAGATCGAAAAAGATGACGGCCTGATGGAGCAGTTGAAGACGAAGGCTTATTTAAGGATAGGTTTCGAGACCAATAACGAACGGCTTGCCGATATTTGCGAATCGATGGAAGGCTCGCTTAATGCTCTTGATGATGTCTCTACTAAGGTCCTGGGCGGGGATTATACGACCAATGCCGCGCAGTTCATCGCCTTGAGGGATGCCGCTTATTCGATAGTGCTGAAAGAATACATGTATCTGTATAACGCGGTCGTCACTCTTTCCGATCCGCTGGGTGACTACGATATCACCAATAAGTCAGTGGTCATCTTAAGCTACTTTGAACCGGGCAGCACATTCGATTCTATAATCTCTGCCCTCAGTTCAAAAGTGACCGCGGAAGTCGGAGGGCATGGATTTACGGAAGAAGAATTCAAGGACAATCTCCAGCCGGAGACCGACGGTGTTATAGCCGGCGCTTATGCGACGATAGTTAATAAGATAACGGAAGGCACATATACAGGCCTTACGTTCACAGCCGCGCAGAAAGTCGGCGCGATAGACGCTCTCCTTACCGGCGCCCGCGACAACCTTCTTGACGCAAGCCAGCAGGCCCTATTCCCCGAATATTATGTCGCAATGATAGAGCCCACTATAGAAGGCGCAGTCGGCATCCGCGAAGACCTTACAGCCGTTACGAAAGCGTTGTATATCAGCATGGCTACCGACGAAGATTACCTTTATGACGCGTCCGAGATGCTCAGCGCCTCTCTTAACAGTACGATCAGCCTTGCTTCTGATAGCGTTGAGCTTGCTCCGAAAGAATATTTCGCGTCCGAAGCGTCCCTTATAGAGGACCTGATGAGCAGCATAAAAGAACAGGCGTTCCTGCAGAATAATAAGAGATATTCCGATATAGAAGTGGTCGCTGTCAACGCTCAGGGCGCGGTAGAGACTGCCGCCGCGGATCTTGCGTCAGCCTTCGATAGAGGAGCCAAGAATGATTCGTTGCTCGGGACTTTCGTCGCCTCTAAGCAGCTTGCCAAAGAGCTGCTGCGCCAGTCCACCATGCCTCTAAGGCCTGATGAAGCCAAAGGAATAAAGGCTCTCGCAGATGTGCTCAGCAGCGAGGCCGGCGCTCTCATGCATAATGCTGTGATCAAATCCATGTATTCTACACAGGATGAGATCTCAGTCTTCATGGGAGGACAGGCAAAAGACGCGGCGGAACTACTTGAAACGAATATCGACCAGGCCAGCCACAATGTCGATGTCCTGCTCGGTATTGAGGATTCTCTCGCCGGAGTGCAGTCGGATGTTGCTACGCTGAAGGCGCTCGTCCAGGCGCTTACGTCGTCCAAGCGAT
>JBAYFK010000138.1:0-4627 GCA_041667225.1 Candidatus Omnitrophota bacterium | reverse complement strand
CGCAGAATATAGGCAAGTCCGTCACTGCAGGCTGCGTCAGGATGATCAATTCGGACGTTGAAGAGCTTTACACGATCGTCCCTGAGGGGACAGAAGTAGAGATACTGGATTAAAAGATAAAAGAACGGAGATATATAAATTGGCGTACATGATAGGACTTGATTTTGAAAAACCTGTGATCGAGCTTGAGCGTAAGATCGAAGAGCTGAAGAGCCTTTCGAGCACCCAGGATATCGACATATCAGGCGAGATAAAGAGGCTGGAAGACAAACTTGGCCATATCAAGAAAGATGTATACGAGAACCTGACGCCATGGCAGAGGGTACAACTGGCGCGCCATCCTAAGAGGCCGTACACCCTCGATTATATCGAGATGCTGATGACCGATTTTGTCGAGATACACGGCGACAGGCATTTCGGCGACGATAAGGCGATGATATGCGGCTTTGCTAAAATAGGGAATGAAAAGGTGGTCGTCATAGGACACCAGAAGGGCCGGGATACAAAAGAGAACCTTATCAGGAACTTCGGCAGCGCGCATCCCGAAGGTTACAGAAAAGCGATGCGCGTGATGTATATGGCAGAAAAGTTCAGCCTTCCTATAGTCATACTTATCGATACCCCGGGCGCTTATCCCGGTATTGGCGCCGAAGAGAGAGGGCAGGCGGAGGCGATAGCTTTTAATCTGCGTGAAATGTCGATGATAAAGACCCCTATAATAGTCTTTGTAATAGGTGAAGGAGGCTCCGGCGGCGCTCTTGGCATAGGCGTAGGCGACAAGATATATGTGCTCGAGAACGCTTACTATTCCGTTATTTCTCCGGAGGGCTGCGCCGCAATACTATGGAAAGAGAGATCAAAATCGCCCGACGCTGCTGCCGCTCTCAAGCTGACAGCCAAAGAATTATTTGAATTGAAGTTGATAGATGGTATAATTAAAGAACCTCTGGGGGGCGCTCACCGTAATCCCCAGGAGACGGCTGAGAATATAAAGGCCGTCATTAAGAAAGATCTGGCAGCTTTGAAGATGATTCCTAAGGAGAAATTAATTGAGTCCAGGTATGATAAATTTAGGGCGATCGGGGTCTTTAAGGAACAGTAAGAGCGGGAATAAAACCATTATACTAAAAGTCCCTAGTGAAATAAAACAGATAAAAAAAGTCTCTTCCGGTATTCTGGATAGTCTGGCTTCTCAAAACATCGACGAAGCGGCGTTGTTCGATATAAGACTATGCGTGGAAGAGGCCGTAAGGAATGCGATAGTCCACGGGAACCATTGCGACAAGCGGCTATCGGTGACCGTATCATATTGGATAGAAGAAGGCTCGTTCATTATCGAGGTCGAGGATGAAGGGAAAGGGTTCGATCACAAGTACCTGCCGGATCCTACGGATGAAGGGAATATGCTGCGAAACCACGGCAGAGGCGTTTACCTTATAAAACGCCTGATGAACGAGGTTCAGTACAATGATACCGGCAACAAGGTAAGGATGGTCAAGCGTATTGAGCAGTAAAAAGACCTGAGTTATAACCATAAGGAGAATTTCGTATGGCGTTAAAGACTGAGCAGAAGAACGGTTTGATGGTGTGCCATATCGACGGCGAGATAGATATAAATACCGCTCCGGATCTAAAAAGGGCTTTTGATAAGCTCTTATCTAAAAAAGAGCTCAAGATAGTCATAAACCTGACAAAAGTGACTTATGTTGATTCATCAGGACTCGCTACTCTTGTAGAGATCCTGAAGAACATGAGAGCGTACGGCGGCAAGATGAGGCTTACCAATCTTTCGCCGAAGATAAAGAGCCTTTTCGAAATAACGAAGCTTGAAAAGCTTTTTGATATAAAAGCCAGCGAAGAAGAGGCAATATCGACTTTCGTTTAAAAAAGCTTGTATTTAGCCTATAAGGTGGCGGAATGAATTTCATAGAGAATATTGGAAAGATATTGATCGACACGAGCCGGTATGCGGTAGAGATACTGGCTTTATTTTTTGAAACGCTATATTGGCTCTTCATAGGGCCTTTTAAAGGTAAGTTCGCGAAACGGCAGGGAATATTCAGCCAGATGGTATTTACGGGTGTGGATTCTATCGTCATAGCCTTTTTTGTATCGTTCTTCACCGGCATAGTCATAGCGATGCAAAGCGCTTACCAGCTTTCGAGGTTCGGTGCTGATATATTTGTAGCCCCTATGGTAGCCGTTTCTATTGCCAGGGAACTGGGGCCTGTCCTAACATCTCTTGTAGTCGCCGGCAGGATAGGCGCGGCGATCGCTGCTGAGCTGGGTACTATGAAAGTTACCGAACAGATCGAAGCGCTTGATACGATGGCGCTAAACCCGATAAGATTCCTCGTGGTGCCGCGTTTTCTCGCTTTACTGATCATGCTGCCGTGCCTTGTCATGTTTTCCGATCTAATGGGGATATTAGGCGGGTTCCTGGTAGGAGTATTCAATCTGGGTTTAAATCCCTACAGATACATCACATTCTCCTTTGAATTCATGGCGTGGAAAGATGTATGGACAGGGCTCGTTAAAAGCGCGGTATTTGCCGTAATAATAGCGATGGTCGGCTGTTATATGGGGCTTAATACAAAAGGCGGGGCGGAAGGCGTCGGAAAATCTACCACTTTAAGCGTTGTGACCAGCTTCATCCTTATTATATTATTTGACGCCATATTGACCGGAATATTTTATTTCATTAAGACGTAAAGGGCAAGTTCATGGACAGAGAAGTCATAATAAAAGCTGATAACGTAAAGAAGAAATTCGGCGACAGGGCGATCCTGAACGGTTTAACGCTTGAGATATACAGAGGCGAGACGTTCGTTATTATGGGCGGTTCCGGCTGCGGTAAGTCGACTTTCCTGCGCCATATTATAGGGGCTCTCAAGCCGGATTCAGGGAGCATACATCTTTTGGGCAAGAATCTGGCGAATGTAACAGATGATGAAATGGATAAGTTGAAGAAAAAGATCGGGATGTGTTTTCAGTCGGCGGCCCTTTTTGATTCCATGACGGTGGGTGAGAATGTGAGCCTGCCTCTCAGGGAGCACACCAAGCTCGATCAGTCCGTAGTCGATATTGTCGTGAAGATGAAGCTTGAGCTGGTGGGGTTGAGAGGTTTCGAAGATCTTATGCCGAGCCAGCTCTCCGGCGGTATGAGGAAACGCGTAGGGCTTGCGCGCGCCATAGTCATGGACCCCGAAGTGGTATTTTATGACGAACCTACTGCCGGGCTCGATCCTATCGTGGCCGGAGTAATAGATAAGCTGATCCTGGACCTCTCGAAGAAGCTTTCGATAACGAGCGTCGTCGTCACTCATGACATGAAGAGCGTATTTTCCATAGCCGACAGGGTCGCGATGCTTTACGAGGGTAAGGTCCTCGAGGTAGGGAAGTCTGAGGAGATAAAACAGAGCAAGAATCCTATGGTACAGCAGTTCATAGTAGGCAATCCCGACGGGCCTATAAGATTTTTTCAGCAAAAAGACGATTATATAGAGCAGTTATTAAAATAGACGGACGGATCAAACCTTAAGAGAGGATCGACTATGAAGATGACAAATGAGCTAAAGACCGGCGCGGTCGTCATTGCGGCCATACTGGTGGGAGTGATATTCTGGTACAAGACGACAGATTTCAGCGCGAAGCCTTACAGGCTGACGACATTTTTTAATTATGCCGACGGCATAAAACCGAATTCCATAGTTAAGCTGGCCGGAGTTGATGTTGGCCGTGTAGAGAAGATAGAGTTCAGTTATGACCCGGAAACCAAAGTAGAACTGACCCTCCTTCTCGATGTTACCGCGAAACCGCGGGAAGATTCGATCGCTTTTATCTCCACCTCCGGTATAGTGGGCGATACATATATAGGCCTGACGCCCGGCTCCGCAGGCAAAGCCTTTGTCAAAGAAGGCGCCGTTGTTGTGAGCGAGGACCCTATCGATATGCGTAATCTGATGAAGAAAGCCCAGGGGATAGCAGATAACCTGGACAAGGCCCTTATAGAGGTAAGGAAGTTGGCGGAGAATGTAAATGGCGTCGTGACAGATAATAAAGTAAAGGTGGATAACATCGCTACGAACTTAGAGGCGACGACTTCGAATTTCAAAGACTTCAGCCAGGACATAAAGCAGCATCCGTGGAAGCTGCTGATGAAAGGAAAATAAAAGATGCGGAAGGGCTATTCCGGGATCATCAGGACCTTATTTATTTGCGCCGTTGCGGTCTCTGCGTTCCTCTTATTTTCGGCGCAGGCTGCGGAGTCTATAGATGCCTGTAAGATCGTCCATGTCAAGGGCGAGCCTAAGATGATGAAGGCGGGGTCTTCCGACTGGAATGTCTGCAAGTACGGGATGACTATAGGTAACGGCGATAGGGTAAAGACGGTCAAGGATGAGGCGGTAGAGATCTCATTTTCGGATAAAAGGGATAACGTCATTAAAGTAGAAGGCGATTCGGATGTTTATGTTGCCAAGAGCGATTCCCCGTATTCGATAAATCTCGTTAATGGCTCGATCATGACGCTTCTGAATAACCTCCCAAAAGATTCTAAATTCGAGGTCAGGACGCCGGCCGGATTGAGCGGCGCCAGAGGTACGGGATGGCGCAGCGCTACCGACGG
>JBAYFK010000137.1:0-4647 GCA_041667225.1 Candidatus Omnitrophota bacterium | reverse complement strand
CGGAAGACTATATTAATTATTACCAGCTCATCCGCGAGAAGATAAGAGAAAAGCTGAAGGAAAATTACAGGTACTACTATAAAGAAGGGGATGTCTATCTGGTATTCACTCTCTTAAAAGACGGCTCTTTATCTGACTATACGGCAGATCCCGCAAGATCCATAAAAGACGATACATTGATGCACATAGCTACCGTCAGCCTTATAGAAGCGGCGCCATTCCAGCCGTTCCCTAAAGCGCTGACACTTCCCAAGATGTCGTTTACCCTGGTCGTTTCATTCAAAAAACAATAAACAGCACAAAAACGGAGTGAAGATGAAAGATAAAATCGTAGCAATTGTAGGGATAGTCGTAGTAGTTCTCTTCGTGGCCAATATAGCAACGTCTCTTTATCTTTACAAACAATATAACGACAACATAAATTCCGTCAATCAGCAGAATTGGCTCAACAAGGTCAAGCTCGAGAACCTTGAGAAGAGCGCCGATACATTCAAAGAAACGGTCGAGGCCCTCAGCACACAGCTCAAAAATTATGACCAAAGCATAACTGGTATCGAAACGAACGTAAAGATGGGGGAAACGGCCGCGAAGGAGATCACGGCCAAGATGCAGAGCATAAAGCTCGATATAGAAGACTGGCAGAAAAAATACAGTACGGCCATCTCGCAGATAGCCGCGCTTAAAGAAAAGACGGAGTCCCTTACGGCCGGATTAGATCAGCTTAAGAAGATATCCGGAGGGAATGTCGACCTGGGAAAGATATCCGTAGAAGGAGAGGGCTCTGTTCAGGAATCAGATTCATCCACCGAAGAATAAGTGAAACAGATAAGTTTCGATTTTAACAATATGTTCGCTTCCAATATCGGCAGGAAGCACGGCGTCACGGATCAGGACCTTCGTGTGATGTCGAAATCCGTTTCTAAAGCCGGTCATCATCTGAAATCCATCCTATCCAGCTCCGGAAACAGAATAAAATTGGGCCTTGAGTGGGCAATGCTCCCGTATCAGGACAGGGAATCCACCGCTTCTATCCAGGAAATGGGCGAGGATATCGCCAAACAGTATGACAATGTAATTTCCCTGGGAATAGGCGGCTCCTATCTCGGCCTTAAAGCCGCGCAGGATGCGCTCGCTTCTCCGTATTACAATGACTTTGAACCCGTAAGAGGCGGCCGTCCACGAATATATTTTGAAGGTAATAATCTCGATCCCGATACGCTATCTGTATTACTGAAGAACCTCGACGCCAGAAGAACTTTCGTTATAGTGATATCAAAATCCGGCGAAACGACAGAAACGAAGGCGGCATTCGCGGTCGTAGAGAATTGGCTTAAGAATACTTGCGGCCCTCTTTACGGCAGGCAGATATTCGCGATAACGGATCCCAAAAGCGGTCAATTACGCTCGAAGGTGAACGCCGAACAGGCAAAAGACGGTAAGAGCTTCCGTAACCTGCCCGTTTTGAGCGGTGTCGGCGGCCGCTTTTCGGAATTGAATATAGGCCTCCTGCATCTGGCTATAATCGGAGTGGACATCCAGGAAGTCCTTGACGGCGCCAAGGCGATGGCGAAAAGATGTTCTCAAGACAACCTCTTTAAAAATCCAGCCTATATGTATGCGGTCCTTCATACAATATTGTACAAGAAAAAAGGAAAACCCATCTCCATAATGATGCCGTTCTCCGAAACGCTTAAATCTACCGCGGACTGGTACTCCCAGCTACTTGCCGAAAGCCTCGGAAAAAAATATCAAAGAACGGTAAAACCGGCTGACAGCGGGACCGAGGAATGGATCCGCAACAAAAAGAAGGCGGCAAATCTGGGGCGGACGCCCGTGTCGAGCAGGGGTACGAACGACCTGCACTCGATACAGCAGAATAATATAGAAGGTGAGAATGACAAGGCCATCACATTCCTAAAAATTGAAAAGTTCGTCACCGACATTGAAGTGAGCGGCACGAACGATTTTCTTTCAGGTAAATATTATTCCAAACTGCTCGCAACCGCCGAAGAAGCTACCGAATGGGCCCTTGTAAGGGAATCCAGGCCTAACTGTACCATGATAATACCGAAACTCACTGCGTACCATTGGGGCGAGATCATCTTCTTTTTCGAGATGGCTACAGCATTCGAAGGCGAGCTCCTGAATGTAAATGCATACGATCAGCCGGGAGTGGAAGGCTATAAGAACTATATGTATTTCAAACTTCGCAAGCCGGGTATTTCACCTGTAGTCTCGGCGGACATAAAGAAGAATCCTCTTATTAAGGCTAAGAAGTTCATTATCTGATCTTTTTAACGGTGTTCCCAAAAAAAATTTATGCTATAATTAATCTATATGATATAGGTCTGGAGGGGTATGGGTATAAGTAAAGTATATTTCGTTAAGATCTCAGATTCGGATGACGTTGAATCCCGGAAAAGAAAGTTCGCGGGGCTCATAAACGATTCGCGCGCCATTGACTTTATCGAGAAAGACGATAATGTGGCGATCAAGACCCATTTTGGAGAAGACGGCAATACGGGCCATGTAAAGCCCGTTTTTTTACGCATAGTTTCTGACATAATAAACGAAAAGGGCGGCCTTCCCGTTGTTACGGACTCGAACGCGCTTTATAAAGGCAGGCGCACATTCACAAAAGACCACATCAAACTTGCCCGTGAGCACGGCTTTACACGCGAAAGCGTAGGCGCTACCGTCGTGATCGCGGAAGGCGAAGACGGTAAAGATATAGTAGACGTCGAAATAGGCCAGGAACATATAAAGACCGCGAAGATCGCCTCGCTTTTTGACCGTGTTGATGCAATAGCTGCCGTCAGCCACTTTAAGGGACATCTATTGACAGGGTTTGGCGGAGCGCTCAAAAATATAGGCATGGGTTGCGCTTCGCGCGAAGGGAAGCTCGCTCAGCACACATCCATGTCACCCGTTATAAACGCCGATAGCTGCGTTGGATGCGCGACTTGTGTAGATGTATGTCCGGGTGGGGCCATCTCGATCAAAGCGAAGAAAGCTCACATAGACCAGAATAGATGCATAGGATGCGCGGAGTGCATAGCGGCGTGTCCCGACGGCGCCATCTCCGTGGACTTCGCCGGCGGCGCGGATACGATACAGGAAAAGATGGCGGAATACGCTTTAGCCGCATTGAGAGCGAAGAAGAACAAATCGGTATTCATCAATTTTGCAGTAAGCATATCGCAGGAGTGCGATTGCTGGACAAAAGACTATCCCAGGATCGCACCTGACGTCGGCATATTGATCTCGAAGGACCCTGTCAGCGTAGACAAGGCAAGCTATGACCTCGTTGTAAAAGCTTGCGGCAAAGATGTATTTAAAGAATCTCATCCCGGCATCGACGGCATGAAACAGTTGAGGCATGCCTCGAAGATCGGGCTGGGAAACCTGGACTACGAACTGGTAAAGCTATAATATGCGCGCGCACATTAAAAAGGGAGACAGAATGAAGAAAGAGAGCCCAGCTGATCGTAATTGGCCCGTAATGCATAAGGAGATGACGCGCAACGGGATAAAGCTCTCATTCCGGGCTAACCGTCAATATTCTCTTGGCAAAGACCAGTACACCGCGACCTTGCATGACGACTTTATGGCTATATCCATAACGATACGTGACCGGCTGATCGAGCGCTGGATCGCTACACAGCAGATGTACCACAAAGAGAATGTAAAACGAGTCTACTATTTTTCGATGGAATTCCTCATAGGCCGTCTACTGGGTAATAACATAGTAAATCTTGGTCTAAACGATAATGTGACCGGCGCGATGGAAGACCTTGGTTTTGACATGGAAGAGATACGCAACTGCGAGCTCGATGCGGGGCTTGGAAACGGCGGCCTCGGCAGGCTGGCTGCCTGTTTTATGGATTCCATGGCGACGCTCGGGATACCCGCGCACGGCTACGGCATAAGATACGATTACGGCATATTTAACCAGAAGATAGTGAACGGCGAGCAGATCGAATACCCGGATGACTGGCTGAGGCTCGGCGACCCCTGGGAATTTGCTAGAAGCGAATATACGGTCAAGGTATCGTTTGGCGGGCATACCGATACTCAGCGCGACGAAACGGGGAAGCCCAGAACGCGCTGGATCGATACCGATGACGTTCTGGCCAAGCCGTATGACATACCTGTACCGGGCTATGAAAACGACGTCGTCAACACTCTGCGTCTATGGTCGGCGCGGAGCACCGAAGAGTTCGATCTGAGTTATTTTAATGACGGCAATTATGAACGAGCCGTATATACAAAGGTTTTGTCTGAGAATATATCTAAAGTACTGTACCCAAGCGATAATATAAGTCATGGCAGGGAGCTGCGCCTTAAGCAGGAGTACTTCTTTACAGCCGCTTCAATCGAAGATATTATCCGCAGATTCAGGGTTGAGAACGATGATATCACGAAATTGCCGGATAAAGCGGCCATCCAGCTGAACGACACACATCCGGCGATCGCCATCCCCGAAATGATGCGCATACTCGTAGACCAGTACAATCTCGACTGGGATGTGGCGTGGGGTATAACCTTGGAGATATTCGCTTACACGAACCACACCATAATGCCTGAAGCGCTGGAGTCATGGCCGGTTCCGCTATTCGAAAAACTTTTACCGCGCCATCTGCAGAT
>JBAYFK010000136.1:0-4668 GCA_041667225.1 Candidatus Omnitrophota bacterium | reverse complement strand
CACCGTCGGCGAGGACTTCCCGAAAAAGTAGTGCACTCTCTTTAAAAAGAGGGGCATAGGCACGGAAGGCCTTCATATAGTAAAGGGCGGAAAAACGTTCAGGTGGAAAGGCAGATACGATTTCGACCTGAATACAGCGCATACGATATATACCCATCTCAATGTCTTCAAAGATTTTAAACCTGAAGTTCCCGAGCACCTTAAAAATTCTAAATTCGTATTCCTTGCTAACATAGACCCCGAACTCCAATACAGCGTCCTGAAACAGATAAACAGGCCGCGCCTCATCGCATGCGATTCGATGAACTATTGGATCGAGCACAAGAAGAAGGAGTTCACAAGGCTCCTGAACAGGGTAGACGTCCTGCTCCTGAACGAGTCCGAAGTGAGGCAATACACGGGAGAATCCAATCTATTTAAAGCGGCCCGCAGCATCGTCGCGAAAGGCCCGAAAGCGATCGTGATAAAGAAGGGCGAGCACGGCGTAATATACTTTTCCAAAGATTCGCATTTTGTGGCGCCGGCATATCTTCTGGAGAATATCTATGATCCTACGGGAGCCGGTGATACTTTTGCCGGCGGCATGGTCGGATATTTAAGCACCGCGAGGAAGATAACGGAACCGGTCATCAAAAAAAGCCTGATATACGGCTGCATCCTTGCGTCCTTCGCTGTAGAAGATTTCAGCATAAACAGGCTCCTTAGCATATCTCCTAAGGATATCCGTAAGAGATACGAACATTTCAGGAGGATAACAAAATTTTAAGTTTCGGCGGGTGTAACACAACGGCTAGTGTTCCAGCTTCCCAAGCTGGTTACGAGGGTTCGACTCCCTTCACCCGCTCCATTGCCGTGATCATTTTGGCTCTATTCGTATCGGGATGCGCGACGACGCGCAGCTCAAGCACTTTTACCGAGATCCATGATATAAGGGGCTCAGGGCTATACCATACCGTAAAGAGCGGGGAAACGCTATGGAATATCTCTAAGCGTTACAACCTGGACGTCGATGCGCTAATGAACGCCAATAGCCTTAAAGACAGCGGGGTCCTTGAAAAAGGCCAGGTCCTCTTGATACCTGTTTCACGCGAGCCTAAACAGGCTTCCAGGGTAAAGGCGGCTAGCTATGTTACCCGGACGAGCGCCTCATCGTCGAAAGACTCTTTCGTATGGCCCGTCAAAGGCAAAGTAATATCGGCGTTCGGTTCGAAGGTCGACAAGACGAAGAATAAAGGGCTCGACATAAGCGCCAGCGAAGGCTCGGATGTGCACGCATCAAAGTCGGGCGTAGTAGTATATTGCGACGACAAGCTTAAAGGGTTCGGGAAGACGGTGATCATCGATCACGGCGATAATTACCAGACGGTATATGCATACAATTCCGAGATCCTGGTGAACGTCGGCGACTCGGTCAAGCGTAATGATGTGATAGCAAGAGTGGGTAAGACGGGCCGCGCCAAGACGCCGAGCCTGCATTTTGAGGTCAGAAAGAACGGGGAATCCCGAAACCCTAACTATTATTTGTCGCATTAACGGAGGAAAGATGTTCAGTGAACCGGTTGTAGGAGAAAAGTTTTTCGGGCGCAACGAGGTGCTCGACCTTTTGAATAAGAGGGTCCTGGCGCTGAAGGACGGATACAGGCAGAATGTAGCCTTTTCCGGACAAAGCCTGGCGGGAAAGACTTCAATACTGCAGCACTTCCTTTACACAATCAAGGACGAGGATTTCATAGTCATATACCTCGAGATAATCAAAGAGCCGTTCCGTTCGTTCGCGAACAGGTTCATCGCCACGCTTCTCTATACATCTCTGGCAAAGATCGGTGAACCGGTCACCATCGACATGAACGCCCTTCTTGAGAGAGCGCAAAAGGCGCTCCCGAAAACCCATTATGTGATAAAGTCTATATTTCAGCTGATAGATAAAGGCGAAACTGACGAAGCGTATTCATCGCTCCTCGGCCTCACCTCGGTCCTGAAGAGCGAGATCCATATGCCCTGCATCGTAATACTCGATGAGTTCGACAACCTCGATCTCCTGGGTGTAAAGAACCCGTTCATGAATTTTGGCAAGGTCATCATGGTCCAGATGGATACGATGTACATAGTCACGAGCTCCAGGAACCAGGCGATAAAGAAGATACTTTCCGAAAAACTTTCACTTCTGTTCGGCAACTTCGAGATCGTAAAGATCGGAGGATTCGACCTGAATACTTCGGTCGACTTCATCAATACGCGCTTGGCCGGGTTCGAGATCGAAGGCGCCATGAAGAGGTTCCTTATCGCATTTTCCGACGGTAATCCTTTCTACCTTCACCGCATTACGAGCGCAAGCCGCGCCGTAGCCACAAGCCGCATGTCCAACTATATCGACCGCGATATCGTCGTAGAGGCGATCATGGAACAGATCTATGACTCGAACGGCACCATACACCAGTATCTTCTGAACTTTATTCTGGACCTGCTCGATACTAATCACAGGGACAGTTATATATCCATACTCGTTGCCATATCCAGCGGCAAGAATAAGCAGCAAGATATCGCGCGCAGCCTCAAAGCCAAGTCGAGTGAAGTGTCGAAAGGGCTTTTACGCCTTACGGAACTCGGGTTCATATCGAAGAACGGTATCTTCTACAAGATAGATGACGCGGTGCTCGATTTCTGGCTGAAACATGTATACAAACGTAAAAAAGAGATATTGGTCGATGACATATTCAACAGGGAAAGCCTGTACAGATCTGAGGCGGGGCAATATATAGCAGGCTTCGTCGAAGAGATGGACAGGGATGTTATCGCAAAGATCGCGGGGCTCTTTAACCTATTCTCGAACGAGATAATACCGATCGACTCCAAATCGATACGGCTTCCACATTTCACAAAAGTGGATGTACGCAACCAGGGAGATTCAAAACCGTATATCGCCGCTACATTCAGAGGCAATTCATGGGTAGTCGTTCCTTACTCGAAAGAAGTCGATGAAAATGATATAATAGATTATATGAGAAGCGTCAAGTCCTCCGGCCTTAAGGTCTCTAACAGGGTCATAATACTGCTCAAGGGCATAGACGAGAACGCGAAGCTCCTTGCGAAAGAACTGAAGATTTCCATGTGGGACCTCGGTACCGTAAATATGCTCCTGAACCTGTACGGAAAAAAGAGGTTTATCATATTATGAGGATAATGGTCTTATCCGATACGCACATACCAAGAACAATTCCCGACCTTCCTATACAGATATACGACGCAATAAAGGACGTCGACATGATATTCCATGCCGGCGACTTCGTAGAGAAAGAAGTCCTCGATAAATTGATGAGCCTGAGGCCGGTAAAAGCTGTATACGGCAATATGGATTCCCAGAAACTGCGCGAAGTATTAAAGCCCAAAGAAGTGATAGAAGTAGAGGGGTGCAAGATCGGCCTGATACACGGATACGGAGCGTCGAAAGACCTTATGGAGACCGTCCGTAAGGAGTTCGATAGCAGCGTCAAAGCGATAGTCTTCGGACATTCGCATAACGCAATAGCAACGACAAAGGACGGCATACTGTACTTAAACCCCGGAAGCTCTACGGACACCATATTCGCGCCGTATAATTCATACGGCATACTCGAGGTGTCGAAGGGCTCGATCGAGGGGAAGATAGTTCGCATATAACGGAGCAGGCATATCATGAAAAAAGAGATACCCGCAATGATGGTCGAGGGCAAGACCCTACCCGAGGCATGGGAAAAAGCCGTGCTCTCGGCATGGAAAGACGGGCTTGATATTAAGACCGAGTACGATAAACCGGGCGATCCGCCGAGCAAGGACTGTACGATGATGATAGTGGTGAGTTCTCCGATGAGCGAGCCCAGGATACACAGGGCATTCCCCGGAGGGCTGGAGGACCTGGAAGTATACAGGCAGGAAGTTGTGCTTGGCATCCATGACCACTGGATAAACCCCGAGGAAGGGAAGTGGACATACACTTACCACCAGAGGCTGGCGAATTTCCCCACAGAGGGCGTCATGATAGACCAGATAGACTATATCATAAAAAAGCTGAGCCAGGCGCCCCATACGCGGCGCGCGCAGGCCGTAACATGGAACCCCAAGACCGACCCCATCACCGACGACCCTCCGTGCCTTCAACGCATATGGTTCAGGCTTATAGAGAGCGACGGTAAATATATTTTGGATATGAACACCCATTGGAGGTCGAGAGATGCTTACAAAGCGAGCTTTATGAATATGTTCGCCCTCACCGACCTGCAGAGAAGCATCGCCGAAGCAGTTTCAAAGAATATTAAAAAAGAGGTGCTCGTAGGCAGGTACGTAGACATAAGTGATAGCTTCCATATCTACGGAAGCTATGCCGAAGAGTTCAGGAAATTCCTGAAGACCGTCTCCGAAAGGTCATTCGAAGAGAAGACATGGTCTACGGAATTCGCGCGCCCCTTCTTCGAAGAAGCGATCGCGAAGCTTGAGAAGGAAAAGCAGTCGATCTAGGACAATACCGAAAGACGGTGCAAAATGGATAAATTGTGGGCGCCATGGAGAAGCAAATATATATACCTGCGCAAACACAAGAAGTGCATATTCTGCGGTAATAGAACGGCAAAGAACACCCCTACAAAATTCATCATAGATAAGAGCGCCCATTCGTTCTCGATGCTCAATCTGTAT
>JBAYFK010000135.1:0-4676 GCA_041667225.1 Candidatus Omnitrophota bacterium | reverse complement strand
TAATTCAATGCATAGTGAATCAACAGATAATAAAGTATATCATCTCGTAATATAAAAATCAAACTTTTTCCTACGCTATTTTTATATGAGGATTATACGGCTATGAGGACCTGCTCGAGGGACAGCTTCCTGTCATGAAGTTCTTTGTTGATATCTATTTTCTTAATCTTTAGGATGAAGCCCGGCCTGAATATATTTTCGAAATCTGCCTTTAATAATTTCAGATCCTCTTCACTGTTGTCTACCATCTTACCTATAAGGTCGAGCAGCCTCCCCTGGTGATCAAGATCTGCGGCATTCTTCACACAGTCAAGTATCGCCAATCCAAGAACGACATGCATAAAGATGTCTGTATCTGCTACGCCTGTCGACACGTCTTCGTAGACCCACTTGAAGGCGGCGTTCTCACTATTATGTTTCTGGAACACATCGACCCCGATCTGGTTCGTATCGCAATAAGCAAGCGCCAGAGCTCCTGGTATATTTAACGCTGATTTTTTATCGGCCGCCATCTTTTCGTACGCATCCATAAGGCCCTTTTCCGTGCCGTCATAGAAGACGACCGATACATTCGTTATTCCATCTTTTCTTATGGCCTCCCTTATGTCGGACCTGGCGATAGAATGAGGAGCAATATTATCGGACTTGACCGGCACAAAGAATATTCTCGGTGAACCGTCAAGCCCTCTAAGGTTATTTATGAATTCTCTTATCGAATCGGCAAGTTCGCGTTTAGGCGTCCTGATCTCTGCCGCCGCCTGTTCGATCGGGGGTACCGCTTCCGGCGCGACTCTGCCTATGGCCTCTTCTCTACCAGCGCCAGGCACGCCCTCGGCCTCCATTGCGAAATCTCTGTCTACGCCGAGACGTTCTTCTCTTGTCATATCCCACACAGGCTTCGGCATCGACCTGATACCTGCGAGTATCATCCTGTCCCTGAAACCGGAGATGTACAGCTGCTCGATCCTCTGAGCAAGGAAATGGTCGCCATAGTAACCGGCAATTATCTCATGCAGTATGGCAGCGCTAAGTGCTATATGATTTCCTTTTAGGGAACTGTTCAGCCTTATGCCCATACCACCCGCATGCGCCCTGAAGTCCACACCGGTGACAAAACGGGCAAGCGCCCTACCATCCTTTTCGCCTTTCAGGCTATCAACAGTATCCAGCACACCCTGTTCTGCGCCAATGTCCGTCAGAAAACCTTTTAACCCGCTCACAGGATCATCGATGATCGTGCCTATGTCTGAAATATCCTCAAAAGCCGTTTCAGGCAGCCTCTCCATCTGCACATCAAGATCGCTCTGGTGCACAGCGTCGAGAAGCGAGCGCAGCGGCATCCTCTCATCCGAGGCGTCTGCCATCTTGAAGACTATATCATCTCCGGATCGGACTATATCGACGATCCTCCTGCCTTTCGCTATCTGCTCATCAACAAGGACCGCAGCCCTGAACGCGTCTATATTCGCTTTTCCCCAGACTTCGGGAGCTATCGCGTCGGAAAGCATTGAAGCTATCTGTATGGTGCTTGAGGCGGCAACAGCCGTTGTAGATATCGCGGAATAGAGCTTCTTCTCCATGCTGTTCATCTCGCCGGCCAAAAGCTGGAAATACTGACACTCGAACTCGTCCCTGTTCCTGAAGTTGGGCATTATCGATACGTAGGATATATTGTTATCCTTAAATAGCTTGCAGAGATTGTCCGTATGGAATCCTCCTGTCACCATCGCTACGATCTTGCGGCCCGACGCAGGATATTTTATATTCTTTATGAAAGCCTGGTCCCTCTTAAGCGAGCATTCGTAGAACTGCGAAATATTCTCTCTATATTGGTCGAGCCTGTCTATCGTACTTTCAAGCGTAGCCGTTATCTTGTAAAGAGGGGCATGCTTTTCGATGAACGCCGTGAAACGTTTTGCGCCAAACGACTCTTCATTATCCTTGTAATATTTATAGTCTTCCTTTGTGAGCGATATGCTGAATATGTTCTTCGTAAGAGCCAGGTTCTTGGATAGAAGATTCAGCTCTTTCTGTGTATCGTTCTCGTAGAAGAGCCCCTTTATAACGCCCTCCAAGTCGTCCATCTCCGTCATTATCTTAGTCTTATCTACGGCGTTGTAGAGAGATACATATACGATATATTTCTGCAGGGCGGGGTAATCTTCCATCTTCATATTCAGCTCATTGGCCTTCTTGATCAGGTACCTGTAGAAATCGTCCTGGGAAAGTTTCTCAGTTTTATATTCCAAAGTATTAAGGACAAGCTCTTCGGTCTCTATCTTCGACAACCCCTTTTGAAGCCTGTCTATCAACCGGTCACGCTCATCATTAGCCCTTCTAAAATCTATCTTCTCTTCCTGTTCAAGAGACTGGTTAAGCAGATATATATTGGTGTAAGATTTTATATCAATACCTTTCTTCTTCGCCTTCTGGATCAGGTAAGTCAGGTAATCCTTGAACTCTATATTACCGGCTTTGTATTGGGTGTATTTTGTGTCTACTTCGAGCAGGTCATCACTGAATATATGACCCTTTAAATTGTTTATGATATGGCTCAATGAATTCAAGTACCCGTCCACCTCTTCTTTATGCTTAAGAGAATCCCTGTAGATATTGAGATTTTCAAGATATAGCTGCGTATCTTCGACTCCCCAAAGAACTGTTTTTTGGGGATTGTTGATCGCATAATACTCCGCTCCGCTGACAAGCCCTTCGCGCACAAAGTCGTCGGCAACTTTTTCGCGTATACTCTTGTCAGGGATCCTTGTGAAGATCGAGAAGTCATAGCTGCCGACACCGCCTTCCAGATTGATCACGCTCACTCCGTACGACCTGTTCAGGTGTTCCATCAGCTTTACTATGGCATGCTGGGCAGCATAATTGCAGTGGGCGTCCTGTATGTGAAGTACAATGGTATCCGCGCTACCTTTTGACTTATCCTTGACCTGGCCAAGATGTTCCGGAAGCGCAAAGGTGTCTATGTTGAACTCCTTAATAATACCCGGGCCACCGTCTTTAACAGGGCCGACGCTAGTAAGCTCTGGAGACGGTTCACCAGCCCGGGCTTCTGCAGAACAAAATTGAGCAAGGTCCAACGATATGATATTAAACATAAAAGCCACCAAGGTTATATTGCATGCTATAACCTTAAGTGGCCTGAATTTGCGCATAAGGATATTAGATCTAGCGTCCATCTCTCTAATATCTCCTCTCTATACTTTTAAAAACATTAAACTAATGGAACAAAAAATATACTTGCCTGACCTTAACCAAAACCGTCAGACAAGTTATATTTCTAGCGTCAATACAAATATACCCTACTAATAGACCGAAAACAAGTCAGAAAAGCTTACTTTTTTGACTGCTAACAGATTGATTCTATTTTTATCATTATTTGGATGAAATACTACTTCTTGAGGATCCTGCGGAATTCTTTTGTCAAGGCTGGGACGATCTCATTCACATCACCAACTATTCCGTATGTTGCCACTTTGAATATGGGGGCATCGGGGTCTTTATTTATAGCCAATATTACCTTGGATGATTGCATACCTATAAGATGCTGGATCTGTCCGCTGATACCGCATGCTATATAGAGCTTTGGGCATACGGTCTTGCCTGTCTGTCCGACCTGGTGTGAATATGGTATCCATCCTGCGTCAACGGTGGCCCTGGAAGCGCCTACTGCGGCGCCAAGCACCTTGGCAAGCTCTTTGACGATCGCAAAGTTCTCCGGATTTCCGATACCACGACCTCCGGATACTATTATATCTGCTTCTGCCAAATTGACCGTCTCTTCTATCTCTTCGATGACATCCAGGAGCGTCGTTCTCGATCTAAGGATATCTGCGCTATAAGACTTCTTAACAACCTCGGTCTTATGTGACTTATGCAGCTCCGCCTCTTTCATGACCTTATGCCGCACTGTGGACATCTGCGGCCTATGGTTCGGCGTCACAATAGTCGCCATGATATTCCCGCCGAATGCTGGTCGCGTCTGAAGCAGCAATCTTTCATTCTCATCTATATCTAAACCCGTACAATCGGCCGTGAGGCCTGCGTCTATAGTGATCGCAACTCTGGAGATCAGACTGCGACCGATAACTGTAGCGCCGCACAGAACGATCTCAGGTTTGAATTCTTGAATAAGCTCAACCAGCACTTTTGTATAAGGATCATCCTGATAGTGTTTCAATTCAGGCGCATCCACCAAGTAGACCTTGTCAGCGCCGCGGCTTGATAATTCGTCCACTTTTGCGCTGACCCCATCACCCAAGAGCACCGCGCAAAGCTTAACCCCAAGCTTCTTCGCCAGCTTCTTACCTTCTCCCAACAGCTCGAACGAAATAGTCTGGATAACCCCGTTCTTCTGTTCGCAAAATACCCATACATCTTTATACGCGCTTATGTCTTTCTTTTCCGCAACTGCCTTTTCAAGGATTATGGCTTTGAATTTGCAGGATTCCACGCAAGCGCCGCAAAGCGTACATTTCGTTAGATCGATGACGGCCTTTTTGCCCATCATCTGTATCGCGCCAAATGGGCACGCCCTTGTACAGAGCGTACAGCCTGTGCATTTCTCCAGGATAACCCTTATCGATTCGTTTTCAGCCATATATATCCTATGATATAACTATATCTTTCAGAAGCGCGGCTGCTTTAGCCGTTACTTCAGC
>JBAYFK010000134.1:0-4710 GCA_041667225.1 Candidatus Omnitrophota bacterium | reverse complement strand
ATGCAGACGGCCCGCCCGCAATTATAAGAGGGTCGTCATCACCTCTCTCGAAAGACCTTAGCGGCACGCCTCCGAGATCGAGCATGTTAAGGACGTTCGTATATGTCAGTTCGTACGCAAGGCTGAAACCGACGATGTCGAATTCTTTCAGCGGCTTTTTGGACTCAAGGCTCGGCAGGCATAACCCGTTATTCCGAAGAAGCGCCTCAAAGTCGGGCCACGGCGCGAAGACCCTTTCGCACAGGGCGTCATCCCTCTTATTGATCAGTCCATACAAGATCCTCATCCCAAGATAGCTCATCCCCACATCATAGAGGTCCGGGAACGCGAGGAGCACTTTAACGGATCCCGGCAGCCACTTCTTTTTTACCTGGTTCCATTCACCTCCGGTATATCGCGCCGGCCTCTGCACGGTAAGCAGGAGATCCCCAAGGTCCTCAAAACTTTTCGTCATTTTATGCCTTTCTTCTCCAGAGCCTTTATCTTTCCCCAATTAATTATGACCTCTTCTACGGAACTTACTTTATGTTTGCCAAAAACGTGCGGATGCCGCCTCTTCAGTTTTTTGATAAGGCCGTCAACAACATCTTCCACGTCGAACAAGCCGTCTTCAGACGCAAGCTGAGAATGGAACATGACCTGCAGCAATATGTCGCCGAGCTCTTCTTTCATATGCTCGTAGTTCTTTCTCCTTGTCGCATCGATGAACTCGTTCGACTCCTCCTTCAGATATTTAAGGAGCGTCTGGTGCGTCTGCTTCTTGTCCCATGGGCACCCTTTAGGGCCGCGCAGTGTCCTGAAAATTTTCTTGAGTTCTGTGAATTTCGTACGCTCCGGCATTATTTTTTAACCTTCCTCTCCAGCTCTTTAAGCACATCTTCAGCCTCATCCGTTCGCCCGGCAGCCCTATAGGCTTCGGCGAGGTTACGATATCCCCTCACATAGTTCCGATCGAGCTCTATAGTTTTCCTGAACTGCCCGATCGCTTTATCGAGGTCCCCCGTAACTTTGTAAACCATCCCCAGGTTATTATACGCATCTATGTAATCCCCATCCAGCTCTATCGCCCTCTTTAAAGAGATGATCGATTCGGCCTTCATCCCCATGGCGATATAGGCATTGCCTAAATTATAAAATGCTTTTGAATAATTAGGGTCGGCCTCGACCGCCATTTTATAATTGTCCACCGCCTCCTTCATGCTGCCAAGATCATAATACGCATTGCCAAGGTTATTCAAGACCACCGCGTCTTTCGGATTTATTTTCAAAGCAGTATTGTAGATCTCTATAGCCTCTTTGTTCTTCCCTGCGCCGGCATATAAGAATCCGAGATTCCCGTACGCCTTCGCGTAACGGGGATTTATCGCTATCGCCTTCTCGTATTCCTTTATAGCATCCTCTTTCCTGCCGGCGGCAACATAAGCGCCTGCAAGATTATTGTGTATAAGATGGCTTTCAGGGGCATATTTAGCCGCCCTCTCAAAAAACGTAACGGGATCTTTCCAATACGAGTTTTGTCTTACCGTAGTGAGCGCGTACCATCCTGACAAAAGCAGGAATAGCGCCAGGGCCAGGATCCTGCGCCGCTTATCCGAGCTCAGCCGGCGCAGCATATTGCCCATGACCAGAAATGTGCCCAAACTCGGCAGATAAAGCCAGTGCTCGGCCATATAGGCATTTACCGGATAAAGATTGGAGACGGGTATGAGCGTCAAAAAGAACCACATGACCGCGAAGAATATCAATCTGTTGCTCTTCCTGTTCCTGAAAGCAACTATCAATAATCCGGACGCGATCAGAAAACCTGCGATGACCCTGGCATCGGCGGCCCGGAATATCTTTAAACCATATTCCATGTGCAGCATCGACGGCGCGAGGAGAAGCCTTGTATATTCGAACATAGCGGCAAAAAAACCGGGCAGCCTCTGCATGATATCTGTCGTCACTACAGTATGCAGCAGAAGACGCTCCAATAATGTAAATCTTAAAATTACATAAATAGCTGTTATAGCCAATACAGGTATGAATTTTTTTATAGAGAACGTTTTCCCGAATGTGTAGTGATATAAGATCAAAATGATCGGAAGTATGATAGCACTCTCCCTCGCCAGGAGAGCAAGGCAGTAGCATACGCTCATCATTATCGAGAAGGCTATATTCCTGCCATCCAGACGTTTAATATAACAGATGAACGCCAGCACGAAAAATAAAGCCGAAAGCGGATCGGACCTGCCGGAAATATATGTCACCGCCTCCGTGTGGACCGGATGGATAACGAATAAGAAGGCGGCGAAGAACGCGAGTTTCATATTCTCAAAGAGGATAGATACGAGCCAGAATATCGCAAGGGCTGTCAATATATGCAGAAAGATATTTGTCAGGTGATATCCGGTCGTGTCCGATCTCCATATGGAGTGATCGGCCACGTAAGTAAGCATCTGAAGCGGCCGGAAAGAATGGTACATCCCGCCCGCGCCCTCCCCTATATCGGAAGAGAAGATCTCCGGTACGTGCGACCAGTTCTTTACGAACGGGTTTCCCGTAATGAGCATCTCGTCATCCCATATAAAAGGATGCTCAAGCGTGCCCGCGTATACAGCGAACCCGGCGACGACTATCGCAAGTATATATAATATCCTGACGTACTTAATATCCATCTCTTCCCACCCAGTCTTCTCATAACACGTTGGCGTTTACTTTTGCGGCCATCTGAGGCTGAATATTTAAATATTAGAACATTGACCGCCGCATACTGATATTGAGCAATAGCCCGATCGCGACCATGTTCATCATGAGGCTCGTCCCGCCGTAACTGACGAACGGCAGCGGCACTCCCACAACAGGCATTACGCCTATCGTCATACTAATATTGATAATAACCTGAAAAGACAACATGATCCCCACGCCTATCGCGATAAGTTTACCATGCATGTCGTTGGTGCACAAAGCTATATTGAACGCCTTCTTTATTATGAATATGAATAGCAATAAAAGAAGAATACTGCCAAGAAAACCCCACTCCTCCCCTATCACAGAGAATATGAAATCTGTATGGCGTTCGGGCAGGAAGTTGAGCTGGTTCTGCGTCCCGCTGAGCCACCCCTTGCCGAAGAGCCCCCCGGACCCTACCGCTATCTTCGACTGTATTATCGTATATCCGGCGCCGAGCGGATCAACGTTTGGGTTGATGAAAACCAGGAGACGCTGCCTCTGATACTCACGAAGAAAATGCCAGAAGAACGGAAGGGACGCGAGCCCTAAAGCCGCCATGATCGCTACATACTTCATCCTCACCCCGCCGACTATAAGGATCGCGAAGAATATCGGGCAAAGAAGGAGCGCCGTCCCGAGGTCCGGCTGAAGCAGCACAAGCAGGAAAGGCATGGACAATAGAAGGACGGGGATCATAAAACTCCCCAGCCTGTACATGGTATCTTTTTTAGATCCTGCGTAACTTGCGAGCGTCAATATAAGGGTCAGTTTTATGAATTCGGACGGTTGGAACGCGAAGCCTCCTATAGAGAACCATCTCTGAGCGCCAAGCCTGGCCTGGCCTACCATAAGAACTACCAGAAGCAGTATGACGTTTATCGTATATAAGATATAGGACATATCGATAAATTTCTGATATGTCACATTTATTACGATGAGCATGAGTATTATGCCTATGGCAAAAGAGTTGAGCTGCCTCAAGACGAAGCTGTCGCCAAACGGAAGGCCTCTGGCCTGTGTAGCGCTCTGGATGGTGATGATGCCGACCGTTATCAATAAGAGCATCGCTATGAAGAGCCCTTTATCGAAATTTTTGTACAGCCTTCTGTCCAATATCATAGGTACCCTTTATTTTTCGCTTCTTCAAAAATGCCTCTGGCAATATCAGCCGGTACCAGGCCCCCGTGGCCGCCATGCTCCAGGAAGACTACAACGCATATCTTGGGAGCGTTGTACGGAGCAAATCCGGTGAACCACGCATGCGTCTTGCCCTGCGGGTTCTGGGCCGTTCCGGTCTTACCGGCAATGGTAACACCCTCTACGCGCGCATGCTTGGCCGTCCCCGACTCGTCGTTGACCACTTTGTATAGGCCCTCTCTTATCTTCTGCAAGGTATCATTACGCAATCCCAAGTTCTTACGGACCGGCGGATTGACCTCTTCGGCATCTATCCTTTTCACGATATGAGGCCTGACGGAATTCCCGCCGTTCGCTATTGCGGCGGTCATATCCACCACCTGCAGCGGCGTGACGAGAAGATATCCCTGCCCTATAGAAAAATTTATCGTATCGCCCTCATACCAGTTATCTTTCCTGTGCTGTTTTTTCCAAAGCCTTCCCGGAACTATCCCCTTCGCCTCATCCGGCAGGTCGATGCCTGAAGGCCTTCCGAACCCGAACAGCTTCGCATATGCCTCTATATTGTCGGCGCCTGTAGCCCTTCCGGTATTGTAAAAGAATACGTTGCATGAGTTCATCAAACCTTGTATGACATTTTGCGGTCCATGCCCTTCACTCTTCCAACAATCGAACGTAGCCTTGCCGAGATGATAGCTGCCCTCACACAAGAAAGTGGTATTTGTGGTTATCTTTCTGGTCTCAAGCGCGGCGGCGGCAGGTACTATTTTAAAAACAGATCCGGGCGGGTAGAGTCCGGATATTGCCCTGTCAGACAATGGCCTGCCGACCCGGTCTTTTAGAAGAGCGACTCTCGCGTCT
>JBAYFK010000133.1:0-4764 GCA_041667225.1 Candidatus Omnitrophota bacterium | reverse complement strand
GGCGCTGGAGTATGAAGTCGAAAGGCAGGCCGCCGTTCTCGAAGAAGGCGGCAAACTTGTCCAGGAGACGCGGCTGTGGGATCCCGATAGAGAAATAACGAATTCCATGCGCTCTAAAGAAGAAGCGCAGGATTACAGATATTTTCCTGAGCCGGATCTCGTCCCGTTCGTAGTGGAAAAGAAAGTGATCGATGAGATCAGGAGTTCTCTCCCCGAACTTCCGGAGACGAGGCTCGGCCGTTTCATGAAGGAATACGCCCTGTCGGAATACGACGCGAATGTGCTCACGGGAGATATAGATACAGCGGATTATTTTGAAGAAACCGCCAGGCAGCATGGCAATGCCAAGACGGCGGCGAACTGGATCATGGGCGATATCATGGCGGCGCTAAATGCAAAGAATGCCGGCATAAAAGATATCAGGATGAAGCCGGGTTCATTGGCAGGGCTTTTGAGCATGATAGATAAAGGCGTCATCAGCGGGAAGATGGCCAAAGAAGTGCTTGCAGATGCGGTAGAGACAGGGCGCGACCCCCGCGAGATCGTCGAATCGAAGGGGCTTTCGCAGATAAGCGACCTATCGGCGCTCGAGACGGTCGTCGGCGCGGTCCTCCAGAAGAATGAGAAATCGGTAACCGATTACAAGAGCGGCAAGAAGAACGCTTTGGCGTTCCTGATAGGACAGATCATGAAAGAGACTAAAGGGAAAGCGAATCCCGCGGTCGTTAATACTATCTTGAAGAAAAACTTAGGAGAATAAAATTGATGAGAAGAAAGTCCTGGATATTGGTAGCAGCCGCTTTCATAGTATGCGCAGTTTCCTTTACCGCTGTCTCCGCTGCGCCGGATAAGTCAAAGAAAGAGGCTGCAGACACCAAAGATAATCTTTATACTCAGGTCGAGCTTTTTTCGGACGCGGTCAGCATTATACGCAGCGACTATGTCAGCCCGATGGACTCTAAGAAACTTATATACGGCGCCCTCAGAGGTATGCTCGCATCGCTCGACGATTTCAGCTCTTTCATGGACCCGGAAGAATATAAAGAGATAAAGAGCGAGACTAAGGGGGAGTTCGGCGGCTTGGGCATAGAGATATCTACGAGGGACGGCATCATAACCGTCATCGCGCCGATGGCATCTACTCCCGCGGAGGCGGCAGGGATAAAAGCGGGCGATAAGATAGTAAAGATCGACAACAAGGTCACGAGGGATATGACCCTTAGCGAAGCGGTCAGGATGATGAGGGGCGAGCCCGGCACACAGGTAACCCTGACCATATGGAGAGAGAAGGGCGAGAAGATATTGGATTTTGTGATAAAGAGGGACATAATCAAGGTCAGCAGCATAAAGAACGCCTCTTTTCTCGAAGGCAAGATAGGTTACATCAAGATCGCGGAATTCCAGGAGAATACACCGTCAGAACTGGACGCTGCGCTTAAAAAACTCGAATCCGGCGGGATGGATTCGCTGGTGATCGACTTAAGGAACAATCCGGGCGGATTGCTCGAGGTTTCGGTCGATGTGGCGGAGAGGTTCCTGCCCAAAGATAGCGTTATAGTCTCTATCAAGTCGAGAACGCCAGCCCAGAACGCGGTCTTTAGATCGAGCGGTAAGCATTATTCATCCAATTATCCTTTGGCGGTGCTCGTGAATGAAGGATCTGCAAGCGCTTCCGAGATCGTTTCAGGAGCGATACAAGATAACAGGCGCGGTATCATTATCGGTACCAAGACCTTCGGCAAAGCGTCGGTCCAGACGGTAATACCGTTAAAAGACGGCTCGGCGCTGAGGCTCACCACGGCTTTGTATTATACGCCAAGCGGCAAGATGATCAGGAATGAGGGGATAATACCGGACGTAGTGGTCGAGAACGGGAACGGCAAAAAGAAACCGGACAACAAAGACATATTCGAAGATCTTGATAAGAAGAAAGCCGAGCCTCAAGCGAAAGCAAAGGAAGGCACGGACCGCGATATCCAGGTAGATACCGCCATCAATATGATAAAGACGATAAAGTTCTCGAGAATGGCGGAAAAGAAGACATGAAGTTTAAGGTGATCATCGCCGCTTTTGCGGCTGCTCTTTTGATCGTGTTAGCTTTTTTTCAATGGAATACTTCGCGTGTGCTGATGGCCAGGGCGGCGCTTCTCGACAGGCAGCTCACCGCCACTTATTTCAGGGCCGGCTTGAAGGAAACGGATGTCACGCGTGTTCTGATAGAACGTAAAAGGAAGTCGGGCCGGCGTTATGCCCACATGATCAAAGAGTATCGGGTCGACCGGTTCAGTTTTTCGCCTAAGAAATTCAAGGCTGCGCTGGAAGCGAAACTGCCGAGCCTTGGATGCAGGCTTGCGAAGAGCGACCGGGCGATGTCCAAGGGTATGGAGTCGAACATATTCACGGTCAATTACGGCAAGTTCGACATATTGACCCTTAAGTTCATCAGGAGGAAGACCTCTCCGGCAGTGGCTCCGTCGGTGAAGAAATTCCGGAGCCCTAAGGTTGCGATAGTTATAGACGATTTCGGATACAGCATGAAGAACATTGATGATCTCGTGAACATAGAACAGCCGTTGACGCTCTCGATCCTTCCGAACCAGAGATATTCGCGCGAGGTCGCGAGAGTCGCTCATTTAAAAGGGGATGAAGTGATCCTGCATCTGCCGCTGGAAGCTAAAAGTAAGGACGTGGTGGAAGAGGCGGACACCATCAAAGGCTCGATGCCCGAAAAGGAAGTGCTGAAGAAGCTCGAGAGCGACATAAACAGCGTGCCCGGGATAGGCGGCGTTTCAAACCATACGGGATCGAAGGCCACCGAGGACAAGGCCCTTATGACCATAATACTTAAAAGGCTGAAAGAGAAGAAGCTCTATTTCTTCGACAGCCTCACTTCGGAAGATTCCGTATGCAGCGCCGTCGCGTCGTCCGTCGGGATACGGTGCGCCAAAAGGGATATTTTCCTGGATAATGAAAGCGATGCGAACTATATAAGAAAACAGATGATGGACTTAAGGGATTTTGCGTTCAAGAACGGGAGCGCTATAGCGATATGCCACGACAGGAAGAATACGATGAAGGTCCTGCGTCAGATGCTGCCGGAGCTTGAATCGGAAGGTATTGATTTCGTCTATCTGTCGGAAATGGTAAAATAGATACTATGCTAACCCTTGGAATAGAGACATCGTGTGATGAGACGAGCGTTTCGGTAACGAACGGCCGATCGGTTCTTTCTAATGTGGTATCTTCTAGCGTGCATCTGCATAAGAGGTTCGGGGGCGTAGTGCCGGAGATAGCCTCGAGGCTTCATGTGGAATATATTGTTGAGGTGGTCACCGAGGCTCTCAAGGCTGCCGGTAAAGAATTGAAAGATATAAAGCTTGTAGCGGTGACGAACGGCCCAGGACTGGTGGGAGCGCTTCTGACGGGTATATCTATGGCTAAGTCGCTCAGTTACTCACTCGGCGTTCCTTTGATAGGCGTTAATCACATCCTGGCGCACATGAACAGCGCTTTTCTGAATGAGGATGATAAGCCTTCATTCCCATTCATAGGCCTGGTCATATCAGGCGGGCATACAGCTCTTTTTTACTGCGAAGATATAGACCGGCAGAAACTTCTCGGACAGACGCAGGACGATGCTGTCGGCGAGGCTTATGATAAAGTTGCGAAGATATTGGCTCTTGGCTATCCGGGCGGGCCTGTGATAGAGAAGACGGCGAAAAGTTCCAAGAAAAGGGAGAGCAGGCTCTTTCCAAAAAGTTTTATGGGTAAAGATTCGCTCGACTTCAGTTTCAGCGGTATAAAGACGGCGGTATTGTACTATGTCAGGAAATTGGAACAGAAGTCGCCCAAAGGTCTGGATGCCGGTACTGTAAGCGATATTTGTTATGCGTTCCAGGAGTCGGTGCTCGATGTACTGGTGGAGAAGGCTTTTTTTGCAGCCAAGGTGAAGGGTTTGAAAAGAATAGTGATAGGCGGGGGAGTCGCGGCGAACGGCCGGCTCAGGGAAAAATTCCATGACGCGGCGGCCCTGGCAGGCGATGTAAAAGTATATTTCCCGAAATTCGAGTACAGCATGGACAACGCGGCTATGGTGGGAACTCTCGGAGAGGAACTTTATAAGAGAGGATACAGGTCCGATCTTTATTTATCGGCCGAACCGAATCTGGAGCTTTATAGGAGGTAGGATATTATGCTGAATGATTGGATTATACTATTCCGTTTGGTGCTTGCGGCAATATTGAGCGGTGCAGTCGGGTTTGAAAGGGAGTTCCACGGACGCGCTGCGGGATTCAGGACGCACATACTTTTGTGTATCGGCTCGACGCTTACGATGCTGACCTCTATGCATATATTCGACGTCTATATAAACAGGGTTCCTTGCGATCCGGCGAGGATAGCGGCAGGCGTCGTTACGGGCATAGGATTTCTTGGCGCGGGTACGATAATGCGTTCCAGGGGTTCTGTCAGGGGCCTTACAACAGCGGCGAGCCTATGGGTGGTAGCAGGCATCGGCCTTGCAGTCGGTTCAGGGTTATATTTCGGCGCGATCGTCACGACGGTTATCACCTTGGTGTCGCTTTTTGTATTCTCCCGCGTTGAACGCGCCATGATACGCAAGGACTGGTATAAGACGGTAGTCGTCGATACTAAGGATGATGTAGGCCAGCTTAAGGCGGTCAGGGATGCCCTTGGCGAATACCATACGGAGATAACCGATTTTGAAGTGGAGCGTCTGCCTGAAGGCGGCGTCATGAGGTTGAG
>JBAYFK010000132.1:0-4826 GCA_041667225.1 Candidatus Omnitrophota bacterium | reverse complement strand
TATACTGGTCGGCATCCTGGCGGTATGGGGATTGATGTCCCTGGAGTCGTTCTACAGGAATATCACTCTCGCGACGATGCCCATAAACCTCATCATGGTTGCTTTGAACGCCACAATCTTTGTATTCATGTACATGATGTTCATGCAGGGAGGAATGGCTAAGATATCCAAATCGTCGGTAAAAGGCGAGCTCGTAAATGTTAAGTGGAGCGATGTTATAGGCATGGAAGAAGCGAAGCGCGAAGCGTGGGAGATGGTGCAGCTTATCAAAGACCGAGCCAAAGTAAAACAGATCGGCGGCAAGATCCTGCGCGGCATGCTCATGTTAGGGCCCCCGGGATGCGGTAAGACATATCTGGCGAAGGCTGTGGCTACGGAAGCCGGCGTACCGTTCCTGTCTATGTCGGGATCGGAATTCGTGGAAATATTCGTCGGAGTCGGCGCATCGAAGGTGAGAAAACTTTTCAAAAAAGCCAGAGAGCTTGCTTACGGCCACGGCGGCTGTATCATATTCATAGACGAACTCGACGCCATCGCGCGTAAGAGGGTCTTCAGTGTGTTCGGAGGTACGGAAGAGACGAACTCGACGCAGAACCAGCTTTTATCGGAGATGGACGGACTACAGGCGAATGATGAGAATGTCGTCATCATCGGCGCGACAAATGCCGGCGAAGATACGCTCGATCGCGCCCTCTTAAGGCCGGGAAGATTCGACAGAAAGCTCTACATAGACAGGCCGAATCTCGAAGAGCGCGAAAAGATATTCGAGTTCTATTTCAGCAAGGTCAAGTTTGATAAATCTTCCATCGATATAAAGAGGCTTTCGAGAAAGTCCGTATATAAAACACCTGCGGAGATAGAGAATATAGTCAAGGAAGCGGTCTTGATAGCGACGAGAGACAAAAAAGATGCCGTGGAATATAAACATGTTACGGACGCCATCGAGAGAATAGAGATGGGTTTAAAACATAAGCGGAACATGACGCCGAAGGAAAGAGAGATAACCGCATGGCATGAGACCGGCCATATGGTCGTCCTTTATATGATCCATCCCACGAAAGACGTTTTCAAGGCGTCTATCGTCGGCAGGAGAGCGGCGCTCGGCGTTGTGCATGAACATCCCAAAGAAGAGTGGTTCACTCGTTCAAGAGAGGCCCTCATAGCCGACATAGAGACATCTCTCGCCGGTTTTGTCACGGAAAAGCTCAAGTTCAATACAACGAGCGACGGTGTTGACAGCGACTTCAAACAGGCGATGAACATAGCGCACAATATGGTGTGGAGATGGGGCATGAATGACGCCGGTTTTGTAGGGGATTATACCCTGATACCGGAATCCCAGCTCTCTAACGAGACAAAAGATATCCTGAATAAAGAGACGCACAAGATAATGCAGAGCTGTCTCAAGGGCGTAGAAGAACTGCTTAAAAAAGAGTGGGAGATAGCCGAGCGTTTCGCAAAAGAGCTCCTCGAGAAGGAAGAGCTCGATTATGACGAGATAGATGCGATATTCAGGGAATACGGTAAATCACACGTGAAGGTTGCATGACCTCGAAGGTTTTATTATTCATCACCGGATGCCTGCTGGCGCTGGCTCTTACAGGCTGCACGCCGACGTATCCTAAGGAAAAGTTCGAAGAGTCCATCGTACGGATCTGTAAGAACGAGTATAAGCTCGATGTCAAGGTAGCGGTAACGGGTAAGACGATAGCGATATATCTGCCGCTCGAGAACCTGATCGACTTTACTTTTTCTATAACGAAGTCCGCCAGTGAAAAGATCAACGATGTGATCTTGAGCGTCTCAAGAGTAGCGCTTTCGTCCGACGCGAAATTCGATTTTTACTGTATAATCGCGCACGACGTACGTATGCCCGAGATACAGATCGTGATCATAAAATCCGTGGATGACGTTAAGAGGTTCCTGCTTAACGATATATCGCGGGGCGAGTATTCGAAAAGGATGATAGTGGACATCCGCTTGAGCCCGCAGGCGCAGAAGGAACGCGCGATAAAAGAGGTCTTTGACAGGACGAAGCTGGATAAGAGGTGGCAGGAAGATGTCCTGAACGATTTCTTCAGGAGCGAGCCCACGGTCGTCGGGGATATAGGCTACTGGAACGGCCGCTTCTTCATGAAGGACATAACTCTGTCCGAATTCATGGCTGAGCAGATAGCCAGCCGAATAAAGATGGAGTTCCGCGACGCAAAGGACCTCTCGGACTTTTTTATCATAAAATCGTCCAAATGCGTCTATGCATCCAGGGACCAGAAGAATTTCTTTAAGATCGATGTCCTTGTCGAGAACAAATATTACGGGAAGCCGGAAGAGGGCGCCGCCTCCGGAAAGATGCTGGGACTTATCTTAGGCGCTGCCTCCGCGGTCATACATAATTACAAGTTCGATGGTGTTGACCATGTAGAGATATCGTACGGCAAGGATAGAGGTTATCTGAAGGTATCGAAGGAAGAACTTGAAAATTTCAGGAAGAAGAAGATAAAAACGGACTATTTTATTAAAGAGAAATAACGGCAGTCTAATAAAGAGGATGTAATGGCAGAAGAAAAAAGTAAAGCGTTGCCGACGAGGGATGGTTTCGGAAAAGGGCTCGTCGAGCTCGGTAAAGAGAATAAGGATGTAGTGGTGTTGTCAGCGGACCTGACGGATTCGACCAGGGCGAACTGGTTCAGGAAAGATTATCCGGACAGGTTCTTTGGTATGGGGGTGGCTGAACAGGACATGATGTGTACCGCAGCCGGTTTTGCCCTGATGGGTAAGATACCGTTCGCGTGCACTTTCGGGGTTTTCGCGTCCGGAAGAGCATGGGACCAGATAAGGGTATCGATAGCTTATATGAACCTGAACGTAAAGATCATAGGGACGCACGGCGGTATATCCGTAGGGCCTGACGGCGCGACACACCAGGCGATAGAAGAGATAGCTCTTATGCGCATAATACCTAACATGACGGTCATCGTTCCCGCAGACGCAGCGGAGGCAAAGAAGGCTACGATAGAATCAGGAAGAATAAAAGGGCCTGTGTATATCAGGCTGGGGCGCTCATCCGTTCCTGTGGTGACCAAACCTGACGCAGTATTCAAGATCGGCAAAGCGGATACGCTTAGAGACGGCGGCGATGTCGCTATATTTGCGTGCGGCCAGCTCGTGAGCGAGGCATTGATCGCGGCCGAGGCGCTGGAAAAAGAGGGCATAAAAGCGCGTGTAATAAATGTACATACGCCTAAACCTCTGGACACCGAAACGGTCATAAGAGCGGCGAGAGAGACCGGCGCCATAGTAACGGCCGAAGAACATACAATTTACGGGGGGCTGGGCAGCGCTATAGCGGAAGTCGTGAGCCAGAATTGCCCGGTACCCATCAAGATGGTAGGCATAAAGGACAGATTCGGCCAATCAGGCGAACCCGAAGAGCTTTTTGAGTATTTCGGGCTCAAGGCGAAAAATATTATAACGGCGGCAAAAGAAGCGCTTGCCATGAAGCGTTAATTTACCCGTACATCGACGACAATATATGACTTCTATTGAACTGACAGCGCCTGCGAAGGTAAATCTTTTTTTAAGAGTAACCGGAAAAAGAAAAGATTCATACCACAATATCGATACCATATTCGAGCGCATATCGTTGGCGGATTCGATCAGGATCTCTAAAGCGCCTCGAGGCATATCCGTCCATTCGGATACGTTCATAACGCGTTCCCCCAAAGATAATATAGTCTACAAGGCGGCCCTAGAACTTATCAGGCTCAAGAAGTTAGATCATGGGGTCAAAATAGTCATAAAGAAGCATGTCCCGATAGCGGCAGGCTTGGGAGGAGGCAGTTCAGATGCCGCGGCAGTCATTGTGGGCATGAATAAGCTGTTCAAGCTCGGTATCAATGATAAAGACCTGATGCGCATTGGAAGCCGGCTTGGCTCAGATGTGCCTTTCTTTATACTAAACACTGCTTTTGCCCGCGGTACACGTAAGGGCGAGAAGCTTTCCTCTATAAAGAGCAAGGCCCGTTTCTGGCATCTGATCATAAATCCGGGCTTTCACGTAGCAACTAAAGACATATATAGTTCATTAGATTTAGCCTTGACAAGGAAAAAGGGCGGTGTTAAAATACATTCCCTTTTGAAAACTATGGATTTTGGTATGGTAGAGGCTATGCTTCACAACGACTTAGAAGATACAGTGGTATCGAAAAAAGGTATCATAGGCAGCATAATAAAACGCTTGGCCACTCTTTTAGGCAAGAAGGCTATTGTCTCAGGAAGCGGTCCAAGCGTGTTTTGTCTGTACAGGACTAGAAAGGAGGCCTTAAAAGCCAGGGAGCTATTTTTAAAACGCCTGCCTCTAGGCGAGAGAAGAGGATGGAAGATTTTTGTTGCGAGAACATGGTGAACCACATTGTACACAAATTTGAGGAGTAGAAGCATATGGAAATTACCGAAGTAAGGATATTTTTGAAAGAAGGCCAGGATAAAAAATTAAAAGCTTACGCGACTCTCACATTCGACAAGGCGTTCGTGGTAAGGAACGTAAAGGTCATCGAGGGGAATAAAGGGCTGTTCGTGGCTATGCCTTCCAGACGGCTCAAAGATTCATGCCCCAAGTGCAATTTTAAGAATGTGATGCGGAGCAAATTCTGCAACCAGTGCGGGACTTCCTTGCCCCAAACCGAACCAAAGCCGGTCATTTCGGCCGAGGATGGAACGAGACAGTCGGAGCATAAAGACATAGCCCATCCTATTACGACCGAATTCAGAGAATATATACAGAACAAGGTGCTCGAGGCTTACGAAATAGATAAGAAGAAGGGCCC
>JBAYFK010000131.1:0-4890 GCA_041667225.1 Candidatus Omnitrophota bacterium | reverse complement strand
TCTTGCATATACGGCTTGGGCTCTCCCGAAGAATACGGCGAGATGCTCGTATTCCTTTGCCAGGGGGATAATATATCGCGCGACGAGATATTGAAGAGGCTCATCGCCATCCATTACGACAGGAACGATTACGACTTCAAGCGTTCGACGTTCAGGGTGAGGGGCGATACGGTAGAGATATATCCCGCATATACGAAGACCGCATATAGGGTAGAGCAGACAGGGGATCATATCGACCGTATATCCGAGATCGATCCGCTCACGGGGAATGTGATAACCGCGGTCCCGAAGATCGGCATCTACCCCGCGAAACATTTTGTGACGACTCCCGACAGGCTCGACCGCGCCATAAAGAGCATAGAGAATGAATTGTATGAGCGCCTCGTCGAGTTGAAAGGCCAGGGAAAGCTGGTGGAGGCGCAGAGGCTTGAGTCGAGAACGAATTACGACATAGAGATGATGAGAGAGATCGGATATTGTAACGGCATAGAGAACTATTCGCGCCATATATCCGAGAGAGCTCCGGGTTCCCGCCCATGGTGCCTTCTCGACTATTTTCCTAAAGGCTTCCTCACGATCATCGACGAATCTCATGTCACCGTACCCCAGGTGCGCGGCATGTATAACGGCGACAGGGCAAGGAAAGAGACGCTGATCGAATACGGTTTCAGGCTTCCGTCGGCGCTGGACAATAGGCCGCTTAAATTCGGCGAATTCGAAAAACTTATTAACCAGATGATCTTCGCTTCTGCGACACCCTCCGATTACGAAGAGGAAAAGTCGCGGGGCAGGATAGTCGAGCAGATAATACGCCCGACAGGGCTCATTGATCCGCCGATCGAAGTGAGGCCGACCAAGAATCAGATAGACGACCTTGTCCGGGAGATAAGGGGCCGGGCGAGCCGCAAGGAGCGGGTTCTCGTTACGACGCTGACTAAGAGGCTATCCGAGGATCTCGCCAGGTACCTGCAAGAGCTGGGGATAAGGGTCAAGTATCTGCATTCCGAGATCAACGCTATAGAGAGGGTGGAGATATTGCGGGATCTTCGGCTAAATAAGTTCGACTGTCTCGTCGGGATCAACCTGTTGAGGGAGGGCCTTGACCTGCCCGAGGTGTCGCTGGTAGCGATACTCGACGCAGACAAGGAAGGTTTCTTAAGGAGCGAGACGAGCCTTATACAGGTGGCCGGACGCGCCGCCAGGAATGTAGACGGGCTGGTACTGATGTATGCGGATAATATCACCAGGTCCATGAAGGCCGCCATAGATGAAGGCAAGAGGCGCCGCGCGAAACAGACGGAATTTAACGTTGCTCACGGCGTGACGCCCCGCTCCATACAGAAGGCGGTCAGGGAAGGGATAGAATCCTATAAAAAGGCGCGCGAAGTGATCATGGATGCCGCGGAAGAGACGCCGCAGCAATATGACGTTACAAATCTCATCGCTGAGCTCCAGCATGACATGGGAGTGGCGGCCAGGAATCTCCAGTTCGAACGCGCAGCCGTCCTGCGCGACCAGATAAAAGAACTTAAGATAAAATATAAGATAGGCGATGAGGGCAAAGCTGCAAAAGAGGGGACGCCCAAATGACAATAGACGAGAATATACTCCATTTGTTGAGGAACGGCCGGGGGAACTATGTCTCCGGAGAAGAGCTTCGCAAGCACGCGGATATATCCAGAGCCGCCATCTGGAAACATATTGAGAAGCTGCGCGATGAAGGCTATGAGATAGAGGCTTCGCCTCACCTGGGATACAGGCTTATTCATATACCCGACAGCCTTATGCCCGACGAGATAAAGTGGAAATTGAAGTCCAGGGTGATGGGCAGGGAAGTGATATCATATAAGTTGGTCGACTCCACCAACGACGTAGCGTATTCTCTCGCCGAAAAAGGGATGAAGGAAGGCGCTGTCATTCTCGCCGAAGAACAAGCCCACGGCAAGGGCAGGCACGGCAGGAAATGGGTCTCTCATCCTAAAGGCGGCATATATATGTCATGCATCTTACGGCCGAATATACCTCCTAACGAGATAGCCAGGATCACGCTTCTGGCTGCCGTAGCGGTCGCCAAATCAGTAAGAGAAGTTTCGGGAATGCCGGCGATGATAAAGTGGCCCAATGATATCCTGCTCAACTCCCGCAAGATCTGCGGCATACTGACCGAGATGAAGGCTGAACAGGATACGGTCGACTTTATTATCCTGGGTATCGGCATAAATGTGAATACGCCGTCAAATCATCTTCCCGAAGGCGCTACATCGCTGAGAGAAGAGATGGCGCGTTCAGGAAGAGTTGAATCGATATCTCGGGTCGAGCTTGCAAAGAAGGTCATAGAGCATATAGAGGAGAACTATAACATATTGAAGAAAGAAGGTTTTGATCCGATAATAGACGCGTGGAAACATTATTCCGCGATGCTTGGTTCCAGGGTAAAGGTAGTTATGCAGAACAAGACTTTCGAGGCCCAGGCCTATGATATAGACTCGGATGGCGCTCTCCTTGTACGGCGCGAGCGCGGAATTCTGCAGCGGGTTTCATCGGGAGATGTTATAATAAGCAAATAATATGAAAAGAACATTAGCTATAGATATAGGAAATACTAATATAACGGCAGCCTTGTTCATAGGTAAAAGGCTCGCCAGGAAGTGTAAGATCCCTACCGCGGATGTCTCTTCCTGCGGGAAGAAGCTCAATGCGCTTTTAGGGTCTCCGGCTGCCCCGGAAAAGAAGCAAGTCTCCGTTATAATATCCAGCGTAGTCCCGAAAGCCCTCATAAAGATGAAGAGCGTGATACGTAAGACACGTCTCGACGCGCCTCTCGTATTGGGCGAGAATATTTTTGTCCCAGTAAAGAACCTGTATAAGAGGAGAGGCCAGGTGGGGACCGACAGGCTGGTCGATGCCTTCGCGGCAAAGAGTTTTTACGGCGCTCCCGCTGTGATAATAGATTTTGGAACGGCCATCACGTTCGATATCGTATCCCGGCGCGGTGAGTATTTAGGGGGGCTGATCCTTCCGGGCATAGAGATGGGGCTTAATTCGCTATATGAAAAGACGGCGCTCCTTCCGAGAGTAACGCTCGGCCCTGCGCGCGATATAATAGGTAAGGATACTGTGAGCAGTATGAGGGGCGGGATACTCTTCGGGTACGGCGCCATGTGCGACGGTCTCGCTGCCAGATACAGGTCGATCCTCGGGCGCTCGCTTAAAGTGATCGCCACGGGCGGGAACGCGAGCCTTCTAAAAAAATACGCGAAGTCCATACAAGTTGTCGATGAAGACCTGACGCTGAAAGGGCTTTTATCGATAAGCGTATTGTCCTCAAAAAAATAAAAAAATCTTGACAATAACCGCCATTCCGCTATAATACCAAATGTTAGCACTCCTTATTGATGAGTGCTAACAAACAAGGAAAAACAAAATCGAGAGGAGGAGGAAAAATATGAAGATCCAGCCGCTGGCAGACAGGATCGTAGTAAAAGTTTTGGAGGCCAAAGAAGTTTCTAGAGGTGGCATAGTCCTTCCGGATTCAGCCAAAGAGAAACCCCAGGAAGCAGAGGTCATCTCTGTAGGAAAAGGGCGCATCTCCGATGAAGGCAAGGTGATCACGCCTGAAGTGAAAGCCGGAGATAAGATACTTTTTGGAAAATACTCCGGGACAGAGATATCGATCGATGGTACTGAGTACCTGATACTCAAGGAAGAAGACATTTTAGCGATAGTGAATTAATAAAAGGATAAAGGGAGGTTTGATCCAAATGGCAAAACAATTACTGTATAATGAGGACGCGCGCAGGGCGATGCTGAAGGGTGTTGAGCAGCTAGCCAGAGCCGTCAAGGTAACGCTCGGCCCCAAGGGCAGGAACGTTGTCCTGGATAAGAAGTTCGGTGCGCCTACGATCACGAAGGATGGCGTTACCGTGGCAAAAGAGATAGAATTGAAAGACCCGTATGAGAATATGGGAGCGGAGCTTGTAAAGGAAGTCGCTTCGAAGACATCGGATATCGCCGGTGACGGTACGACCACAGCGACGGTACTTGCCGAGGCTATTTTTAGAGAGGGCATGAAGAACGTCACTGCCGGATCTAATCCTATGGCGCTTAAGAGAGGTATTGAGAGAGCGGTCGAACAGGTGATCGAAGAGTTGAAGAAGCTGGCCAAGCCCATCAACGTAAAAGATAAAAAAGAGGTATCCCAGGTAGCTACGATCGCAGCCAACAGTGATCATGAAATAGGCGATCTTATCGCTGACGCCATGACCAAAGTAGGCAAGGACGGAGTTATCACCGTAGAGGAAGGCAAGGCCTCCAAGACGGAACTGGAGCTCGTAGAAGGTATGGAATTCGACCAGGGTTATCTGTCACCGTACTTCGTGACCGATGCCGAGAAGATGGAATGTTCCCTGGAAGATCCCTACATCCTTATCCACGAGAAGAAGATATCTAACATGAAGGACATACTGCCGCTTCTTGAAAAGATGGCGAGAGCGTCGAAACCGCTGCTCATCATCTCCGAAGAGACGGAAGGCGAGGTTCTTGCTACTCTGGTAGTGAATAAGATCAGAGGCACCCTCTCTTGCTGCGCAGTAAAAGCTCCCGGATATGGCGACAGAAGGAAATCAATGCTCGAGGATATTGCTGTTCTTACAGGCGGCAAAGCCATCACCGAAGATCTCGGTATCAAGCTTGAGAATGTAAAGCTTGAGGAACTTGGCCGGGCCAAAAGGGTAAGGATAGACAAAGATAATACTACTATCGTCGAAGGCGGCGGTAAGACTGCAGACATACAGTCCAGGATCGCGCAGATCAGGAAACAGATCGAGATCACCGATTCAGACTACGATAAAGAAAAGCTTCAGGAAAGGCTCGCGAAGCTCGCAGGCGGAG
>JBAYFK010000130.1:0-4932 GCA_041667225.1 Candidatus Omnitrophota bacterium | reverse complement strand
GCGTGATCCCGTATATGGCGCCGCGCGCGTCTTGATCCCAATAAGGCGCGCCCAACCCCACAAATGCCGGCACAAAATATACGCCGTCATTATCGAGGATCGATCTGGCCATGATCTCGGATTGCGAGGCGTGCTTCAGTAATTTAAGGCCGTCGCGCAGCCATTGTATGGCGGCTCCGGCTACGAATACTGAACCCTCAAGAACATATACAGCTTTACCCTTATCACTGCATCCAAGCGTCGTAATGAGCCCATATTTTGAATTAGGCCTGGTATGTCCTGTGTTCAATAGAACAAAACATCCCGTGCCGTAGGTGTTCTTCATCGTGCCGGGTTTAAAACACGCCTGGCCGAAGAGGGCGGCCTGCTGGTCGCCCGCAACTCCGGATATCGGAATACCTTCAGGAAGACGTCCAATGCGTACCGTGCGCCCAAACAGGCCCGACGGTCTTTTTACTTCGGGCACCATCTTCTTCGGGATCCCGAAGATCTTAAGTATATCGTCATCCCATTCGAGCCGGTCGATGTTAAAACACATCGTGCGGGATGCATTAGTATAGTCGGTTGCGTGTACTTTTCCGCCCGTAAGCTTCCACAGGATCCACGAATCTGTAGTCCCGAAGAGGATCTCTCCTTTTTTTGCACGCGCCATAACGCCCGGGACGTTCCTCAATATCCACTCTATCTTTGTAGCAGAGAAATATGCGTCGATAGGCAGTCCCGTCCTTTTCCTGAAGAACGCGGCGGTCTTCTTTCTCTTCTTCAGCTCGTCACACCGCTTAGCTGTACGCCTGCATTGCCACACTATCGCGTTATGGACAGGTTTCCCGGTACGCGCATCCCACATGACGGTCGTCTCGCGCTGATTGGTAATACCGATAGCGGATATTGAACGGGCCGGCACTTTAGTAAGGACTCTTTGGATCGAATCACGGACGCTGTTCCACAGATCGTGCGGGTCGTGCTCCACCCACCCGGGATGCGGAAAATGCTGCGGGAATTCCTGATAAGCCCCGGCTATCCTTCTGCCCTTTTTATCATAGACTACGGCGCGGCTGCCGGTAGTTCCCTGGTCTATCGATAATATATATTTCATGATATTCTCTCCCATCGCGATGCTATTATGATCAAATATGTTCTTCCATCCACTTCGACATTTCTTCAAAGACGGACTCTTTACCTAGATCGACCGAAAGCGAATGGTACATACCCGGAAACTCCACAAGCGCTTTGTCTTTGACCGCTAAACTGTTGAAGACTCGCCTGGCCTGAGCCGCATCGACTATTTTATCCTCTCCCGCTAATAAAAAAAGCACCGGCACGGATATCTTATTCTTTTCCATACCGGCATGCGCCTGAGCTAATAGAATATCGAAGATCATCTTCGACGATATCGAACGATACTCAAGAGGGTCTCGATCCATCATTCTCCTGTAATCTTCATCGCGCGTACACATCGACGAGTCGAACAGCAGGGAAAACTGTCTTCCGGGGTCGTAAAAAATGGGGGCCAGCATCTTGATACAATCCAGGGTAGAGACTTTATTTTTGGTCGCGAATGCCGGAGAAAGACATATGAGGCCGCTGAATAGATCCGGCCGGGCGGCGCAGAATAAAAAAGAGACAAGCGCCCCTAGACTTTCGCCTACAAGGAATATTTTTTTTGAAGGGTTCTCTCTTGAAATTATCGCGTGAAGGCTTGTGATCTTATCGTAATAACTGCGGAACCTGCTACCCTGATCGGCGGCTTTACCCGCTGCCTTGGGATCCCAAAGTTCGACTGCGTACGATGATATATTTTTTTTCAGAAAGAAAGCAGCCGCTGCATCCCATCTTCCGCTATGGGCGCCGATGCCGTGGACCAGTAATAATATGGCCTTCGGATCATCGGCGCGCCATCGCTTATAGCCGTCTCTTTCGTTCTCTCCATTTTTCATTACATGAAGTATACATTGTAAAACGAAAAAAACCAAACAAAGATCTATTTTGAGAAATAATTAACGCCTTGCCCCGCCGCCTCTTGAAGCTCCGCCTGCCGGCCTTCTGTTAGGGCTAGCACCGGGACCGCCTTGGGGACCCGGTTTATTTTCCCAATTGGTACCTGCTCCGCCAGCAGCGCCCGGAGGGTTGTTGTCTCTATCTACTACCGGTCTTCTATTCGGGCTCGCTCCCGGACCGCCAGCAGGACCCGGCTGGTTCTCCCAGTTGGTTCCTGGTCCGCCTGCAGCACCTGGAGGGTTGTTATCTCTATCAACTCTAACTCTTCTATCGGGGCCTGCTCCCGCGCCGCCCTGAGGGCCTGGCACGTTCTCCCAATTGGTTCCCGGGCCGCCTGCTGGACCTGGAGGATTATTGTCTTTATCTATTACCGGAGGCGGTACGCCTTCTCTTGGAGGAGGCGGAACACCTTCTTTTTTGGCTTCCCTGATATCCTGCTTCATCTCCTGGCGCGCTTCTCTCATCGCCTGCTTATCCTGCTGCATCTGGCCTACATTCTCCTGATGCATAGTTCTAAGCTGTTCTTTTAACGCTTCTGCCTGAGCCCTGTCCCCTGCCTTTTCAGCAGCGATCACCTGCTCCCTCAATGCCTTTTCTTCCGCTCTCGCGGCGGCGGCATTTGCCTTATTCATTTCAGCCTGGCTTTTTATAGCGGCCTTATCACCGCTTATCTCTTGCGCAAACGTACCTGGAACATACCCCGCAAAACATAAAACAGCTGCACAAACATATACCAAAACTTTCTTCATATGCGTCCTCCCCTCCTATTTATTAAATTATCGTGACAGATATAAGGTTACACTACAATTTATTATTGTCAACTGTAGCGGGCTACAATTCGCGAAACAGCCTCTTTTTCATCCAAAAAGCCGCATTGACAAGAGTGATAAGCACCGGAACCTCAACCAGCGGGCCGATAACAGCAGCAAAAGCCGCACCGGAGTTGATACCGAATACGGAGACTGCAACTGCGATCGCAAGCTCAAAATTGTTGCTGGCTGCAGTAAATGACAAAGTCGCTGACTTGGCATATCCGGCCTTAAATTTATATCCCATATAAAAAGATATGAAGAACATCACCACAAAGTAGATCAGGAGGGGGACTGCGATCCTGACCACGTCCATTGGGATGCGCACTATATACTCTCCCTTAAGCGAGAACATGGCCACTATGGTAAACAACAGCGCGATCAGGGTGAACGGGCTTATCTTAGGGATAAATTTTGTTTCGTACCATTCCTTACCCTTGAGGCGGATCAGCAAAAACCGTGTGACAGCACCTGCAATGAACGGTATTCCCAAATATATGAATACGCTTTGCGCTATCTGGACGATGGTGATATTAACCGCAGCGCCTTGAAGCCCAAACCAGGTCGGGATGATGGTAATGAAGGCCCATGCATATACTGAATAGAATAATACCTGGAATATCGAATTGAACGCGACAAGTCCCGCGCAATATTCTGTATCTGCTTTGGCGAGATCGTTCCATACGATTACCATGGCTATGCACCGGGCGATCCCTATCATTATCAGGCCTATCATGTAATCAGGATGATCGCGTAAAAATAAAACTGCCAGAGCGAACATCAATATCGGGCCTACTATCCAGTTCTGGACGAGAGAAAGCCCCAGGATCTTATAATCGCGGAATACTCTCCCCATCTCCTCGTATTTCACTTTCGCTAAAGGCGGATACATCATGAGGATCAGGCCGACAGCGATAGGTATAGAGGTCGTGCCGACCTGCATACCTGCTATCATATTAGTTATGTGGGGAGAAAAATAGCCTAGAGCGACACCCGAGCCCATCGCAAGAAAAATTAACGGGGTAAGGAGTTTATCCAGCAGCGATAGCTCTCGTTTCGCGCAATCCATAGATCTCCTCCTGAATTAGAAAAACCTAAAATTATATACGCTGAGATAATATATCCCCACCATCATAAAAATGACCCCTGTAGCTTTACGCATGAAATTTTCGGCGTAGCTAAGTTTCTTGAACCAGCGGTTCAAAGAAGCGATCCCAAGCGCGATCGCGACGGCAAATACCATAACGGGCAATCCCGTCCCTATACCATATATAAAAGGAAGACTGCTGCCCAAAGGACTGGCAAGAGCAAGCGGGATAAGGCTCCCAAAGAATAACGCCGCCGAGACCGGACAGAACGCCAGGGCAAATATGAATCCGAGAATAAATGCTCCGAAAATGCCATATTCTGAAAGTTTATTATAATGTTTCTGTGAAATGGCTAACCCCGGGAGGCGAATGACTATCAGGTCTAGCAATACGAGCCCGGTCACTATCAAAATAGGTCCTAGAGCCTTGTTCATGTATTTTTGTAAGAATTGCGCGGATTGAGGGACTGCGAGGATCGAGTGTATGAGCAGAAAACCTAGTATTGCATAAGCCGACATCCTGCCGGCGGTATATGCTAGACCTGAAATAAATACGGATATAGGGCTCGTGATGCGCTTCGACAGGAATGATATCGTAGCCACATTGGTTGCCAGCGGGCATGGGCTGATCGAGGTCAGGATACCAAGGTACAGAGCGGAACCAAAAGCGATAAGCATTTCCACTATTTAGCCTCCTTTAAAAAACCGGAGACTTCGGCGTCCATATAGCCGTAGAACTCCTGCTTATCACGCACCAATTCCCATATCTTGTCGAGATTTTTCCATTTTGTCTCTTTGCCGTCTTTAACTAAAGATAAAATAACCGATTTGGTGTAAAGCTGGTAATCATCCGTGAAGTGCTCGTTACCGGCCTCATCGACATTGACAGCCTTGAACTCGAGTTTACCCGACGCTATCGCGTCTTTAAAATTCGTCTCTATTGCATCTTTTGAATATTGCTCGAGTTTACGGCAGGTGGCGCAGCGGAAATCTCCGTGAAAATAGTAGGCGACGACGTGCGCTGCCTTTCTATCCTCT
>JBAYFK010000129.1:0-4935 GCA_041667225.1 Candidatus Omnitrophota bacterium | reverse complement strand
CAGCAGGTCAGCGAATCAAAGGCCGCTCGGCCGCAAGCCGCCGCTGTGCCTGAGTCTGTATCTCCGTCGCCAAGCGGACCAGCTGACATTGTGACCGCTTTTGCCAAGGAGATAGAGGTGCATGGATTTGTAGACACATCCTACATATTTAATACGAATACGCCGGTATCCCCGAACGCGCGTACAAATAATCTCAGGCTATTCGATACCGAAGCGAACGGATTTATGCTGAACATGACGCAGATCAACTTTGAAAAACCCATATCGAAAGAGTCTCCTATGGGATTCCGCGTCGATCTTGATTATGGACAGGATGCGAGGTTGATCCATTCGAACGGACTTGGAGCCGCAGGGGATGAATTTGACCTTCAACAAGCGTACGCTCAGTTCTACGTGCCGTTCACCTTACCTTTAATGAATGCCCTCAGTTTTAAAATAGGCAAATTCGCCACATTACACGGCGCTGAGGTCATCGAGTCCGTGAATAACTGGAACTTTTCAAGGTCTTATCTGTTCGCATACGCGATACCGTTCACCCATACCGGTATACGGGCATACTATAAACCGTTCGAGAGCGTCCCGATCGAATCGTATATAGGTATAGTGAATGGGTGGGATCAGGTGACAGATCTGAATAAGGCGAAAACCGTAGAAGCGGTGGTTTCAGTCACGCCTACCGACAAGTTGTCATTCAGCGTAGGAGGCATGTTCGGGCCTGAGAGAGCGGATTCGGATAAAGATTATAGAGATCTGATAGATGTGGTCGCTACATATAAGGCTACCGATAAATTAACTCTGAAGGTCAACTATGACTACGGATGGGAAAGGAACGGGGCATCCGCTTTGGGCGGTTATACGGACGGCAAAGATGCGACTTGGGACGGAGTGGCTCTTTATGCAAAATACGACATCCTGGATTGGTGGGCAATATCGGGCCGCGCCGAATATTTTCATGATAGGGACGGTGTCAGAACTCAGTCTCTTGTAAGCGCGACGATGCCGATCTCCGATCTCGACCTCATGGAATATACTTTAACGAGCGAATTCAAGTTCTGGAAGAACTTGATCGGACGCCTTGAATATAGATATGACAAAGCAAGCGGCCAGGTCTTCACTAAAGATAAGCTTACCGCTAACAATCAAAGCACGATCGCAGCAGAGATCATTGCTAAATTCTAAATCAGTACAATGAAAGGAGAAAATGTATGATAAATTCCGGAGATGTTGCCTGGATCCTGATGTCTACGGCGCTCGTCATGATGATGACGGCACCCGGGCTCGCCTTCTTCTATGGAGGGCTTGTCAGACGCAAAAACGTCCTGGCTACGATGATGCAGTCGTTCTTTATCCTATGCTTGATAAGCGTACAATGGATACTGTGGGGCTACAGCCTTGCATTTGGTCCGGATATCGGACATTTTATAGGCAGTCTTAAATGGTTCGGCCTTAATGGAGTAGGAATGGCTCCGAACCCTGATTACGCAGCTACCATACCCCATCTTCTCTTCATGGTGTATCAGATGATGTTCGCGGTCATCACGCCTGCCCTTATAACAGGCGCCTTTGCCGAGAGGATGAAGTTCTCCACATATGTTATATTTACCCTACTTTGGGCGACTTTTGTCTATGACCCTGTCTGCCACTGGGTATGGGGAGCGGGCGGATGGCTCAGGAACATGGGCGCGCTCGATTTTGCCGGAGGTACGGTCGTCCATGTGTCATCAGGTATATCGGCGCTCGTATGCGCGCTTATATTAGGTAAGAGGCGCGGATACGGCCGCGAACCGATGCCGCCGCACAATCTTACATTCACAGTGCTCGGAGCAGCGCTCCTCTGGTTCGGATGGTTTGGTTTCAACGCAGGCAGCGCTTTAGGGGCCAATGAACTCGCCGTCTCGGCATTCATCGCCACCAATACAGCGGCAGCCGCGGCTGCTCTTGTGTGGATGGGGATCGAGTGGAAGGTCACAGGTAAGCCCACTATATTAGGAGGGGCTACAGGCGCGGTAGCAGGGCTGGTTGCGATCACTCCCGCGGCTGGATTTGTATCGCCATTATCATCCATTGCAATAGGCGCGATCGTTTCCATGGTCTGTTACGCTGCGGTGGCAGTGGTTAAGCTTAAACTTGCCTATGACGACTCGCTCGATGCGTTCGGGGTCCACGGTGTAGGCGGGACTGTCGGAGCGCTTTTGACGGGACTATTTGCCCAAAAGATCATCAACCCCGCCGGGAATAACGGCCTATTCTTTGGCAATCCCGGACAATTCGGAGTGCAGCTCTTGGGTGTTGTGGCCACGATGGCGTATTCCATAGCGGTTACTTTCGTGATACTTAAAGTCCTGGACCGTTTCCTGGGCCTTAGGGTAGAAGACGAAGAAGAGGTTATAGGCCTCGATATAACTCAGCACGAAGAGAGTGCATATACACTGTTTGATTAAATGAAGGAGCGCAAATATGAAACTTATCATAGCGATAATACAACCGCATAAACTGGAAGATGTATTACAGGAATTGGATAATAATAAGATCTATCTTAAGACCGTTTCGCATGTGCTTGGCTGCGGAAGGCAGAAAGGGAGGACCGAGATATATAGAGGAAGGAAAGAGACGGGAGGCCTCCTTAAAAAAGTAAAGCTCGAGATAGCGGTCAATGAGAACTTTGTCCAGCCGGCGTTGTCAGCCATAATGAAGACCGCCAAGACCGGAAAGATAGGTGACGGCAAGATATTCATACTGGACATGAACGAGTGTTATAGGATACGTACAGGAGAAAAAGGGGCGGAAGCGATAGGATAGCGGCAGGAACAATATTTTTAAAAAAAATATGGTTACCAAAAAGGGCTCTTTTTTACTTGTAGTCTTGTACTGTAATTATATCAGCACGGTGTCTGTGCAGGTCAATTAAAACAAAGATGTTTTAAGCCAGGACGGTTAAAACATCTTTTTTATTTGTCAATAACAGGAGGAAGTATGGCAAAGAAGACGAAACAGGATATTCTGGATCTGGTAAAGAAGCATGACGTAAAGTTCATACGCCTGTGGTTCACCGATATCGTCGGACAGGTAAAGAGCTTTTCTATAACGGATAAGGAGCTTGAAGGCGCTCTTGATAACGGTATGGGGTTTGATGGTTCCTCCATAACCGGATATCAGGACATCGAAGAGTCCGATATGATAGCGATGCCGGACCCGGATACTTTTCAACTCCTGCCATGGAGGCCTTCAGAAAAAGCCGTTGCAAGGATGATCTGTAATGTACTGAACCCTGACAAGACGCCGTATGAAGGAGATCCGCGCTACATCCTTAAACTGGCTCTTGAGAGGGCAGCTAAGATGGGATATGACCACTTCTATCTAGGGCCCGAACTTGAATTCTTCTATTTCAAAACAGACTCAGGCACGGAAGTGCTCGATAAGGGCGGATATTTTGATCTTACGACCCTCGATGTTGCAAGCGATCTGAGGAGAGAGACCGTATTCGCGCTGCAGAAGATGGGTATAGAGGTAGAATATTCCCATCATGAAGTAGCTCCGTCGCAGCACGAAGTCGATATGAAATACAAAGATGCCCTTGAGATGGCCGATAACGTCATAACGTACAGGGTCGTCGTGAAGGAGATCGCCAGCAAGTTCGGCGTATATGCTACATTCATGCCGAAGCCCATTTTCGGACAGAACGGGTCGGGGATGCATGTGCATCAGTCGCTCTTTAAAGGCGGCAAGAACCTATTCTACGACGCAAAGAGCGAAGATTACCTTTCAGAGATCGCCCGTAATTATATAGCGGGGCTTCTTAAGCACTCGAAAGAGATATGCGCAATATTCGCCCAGACGACGAATTCATATAAAAGATTAGTTCCGGGATATGAAGCTCCCGTATACATAGCATGGAGCCGCAGGAACAGGAGCGCTCTTATCAGGGTACCTCTGTATTATCCCGGCAAAGAGAAAGCGACCCGCTGCGAATTCAGGGCTTGCGACCCGGCGTGTAATCCGTACCTCACATTTGCGGCAATGCTCCACGCAGGTCTAGACGGTATTGAAAAAGGGTATAAGGCGCCGAAGGCTATGGATACGAACTTGTATCATTTGACCGATGCCGAGAGAAAGCAGAAGGGTATCGAGACTCTTCCGGACAGTCTGGGTCAGGCGATATCGCTGGCCGAGAACAGCGCCCTGGTAAAAAAGGTTTTGGGAAACCACATATTCCCGAGGTTTGTAGAGCTAAAGAAGAAGGAATGGGATGAGTACAGGATACAGATCACGCAGTACGAGCTGGATAAGTACCTCCCTATTCTATAAAAGAGTAAATAAAATATTCCTCCTTCGGGAGGAATATTTTATACGTGCAAGTGCACACAAATTGGGCAGAAAAAGATGAAAAATCGTGCTGAAGATCTATCGAAATCGGATGCGCTATCCAGCGAGCTGGATGGCCTGTTCCTTAACGTAAAGATGGACGATGTCTATAAGATCGTAGTCGAGGCCGTTGAAAAACCTCTTATCGAAAGGGCGCTTGCCAGGACTTTCGGTAACCAGGTAAAAGCGGCTAAGATCTTAGGCATAAGCCGCAATACGGTAAGGACCAAGATACACAAGTTCGGCATAGATGTATCTAAATGGAAGTTATAGTAAGGGGTGGAATTCTAAATGGCGCAACATAGGTATTTTCCTGAAAAACAAGGTCTTTATGATCCGGGATCCGAACACGATTCCTGCGGGGTAGGTTTTGTCTGCAGCATAAAAGGCGAGAAGTCGAACTCGATAGTAAAGCAAGGTATGGAAGTGCTGCGGCGCCTGGCTCATCGCGGAGCCGTCGGATCGGATCCAAAGACCGGTGACGGAGCAGGGCTCCTGATACAGATGCCTCATGAGTTCTTTAAAAAAGTCGCCTCAGATACCGGCATATCGTTACCCGGCCCCGGGAACTAT
>JBAYFK010000128.1:0-4935 GCA_041667225.1 Candidatus Omnitrophota bacterium | reverse complement strand
GGGCGCATCCTGTGCGGCAGGGCAAAATAGAGGCCGGTGACAAGAGGAAAAAATACCAGGAACTGTATCGAATTAAACAGCATCGTTTGCAGGCTGTCGTCGAGGCGCAAAACCGCTCTTAGTGATAAAAGAGCGCATTGCGTCCGCGAAGAGCGCGGCACCTTTCTGGTTTAAATGTGTCTGGTCGATAAAGTATGGATATTTATCCTCCGGAAATACGTCGGTTCCGTCAAAAACAGCAAGGCCGTTCTTTCCGGCGAGACTTTTCATCTGCAGATTAAAAAGTCCCTGGGTGTAATACTCAAATTCATAGTACGTAAGATATCCCTCCTTTTCCAGTTTCATGCCGAGAGCTGAAAGTTCTTTTTCATCCATAGGCTTTTGTAATTCCTTTATTCCGCTAGGTATGAATTCCGGTCTCAATCCAATGACAAGACCGATGTTGTTTTCCGCGCAGACGGTATAAAACTGGCCCAGCCGTTTCCTGTAAAGCGACATCAATTTATCAATTTCCGGCTTAGTTATCTTCACCCTGTAGTCATAAATGTAGTAATTGTTATCGTTAAAGGTCCTGAGCGAGTTCTTTTCACGTATCATAGCGTAGCACTGGCTTATGTTATAAAAAAAGGTGCTTACTTTCCAGCCGAGAGTATATTCGGTCTTATAATCCAGTATCATGGAATTTTTGTGTGAGCTGAAGAGGACGACATGATCGGGTTGAAACTTAACGATCTTGTCGATCAGGTTGACCAGCTGCTGGTCAATAGTGGTGCCTCCGCCTCCAGCATTTATGATCTCATACTGCTGCGGAAGTTCTTTTAAAGAGTCGCTTAATAAGCATTCCCATGTTGTTTTATCTTCGAGTCCGGCGGACATGACAAAGGAATCGCCCAGCATCATGATCCTGACCGTACCAGGAGACTTTTCGAGTTCTATTTCATCATTTCTAAATCCGAATTTATTTATGTACGAGGGGTAGCCCAGCATGTTAACTTTTTGCGGCTGCTCGGTCAGGAGCGGCTTATTCCGGTCCCCGCGAGTTTCAAAAATCTTATCGATCTCCGCGGGATCTTCGGTACCCGTATTTCCTTCGGACGCGGCAGAGCCTTGCCGCATGCTTTCCATGAGTCTGGAAAAATATTTTTTTCCGTATAGAAAAACCGAAGGGTCATTGTACTTGATGCAGTGATAACAGCGCGCGCCTATTTCTATCATGACGAAAAACATGACAATCATGAGGATATTAAATATAATTTTTTTTATAACGGTTATGTCCGCCTGTGGCACGTTCGCTCCCCTAAGTTAGTGTTGGCGCTGATATGCTATTATAAGGTAATATAAAGAATATATAATATTTTAACACTGATTGTCAAGGACGCCTAAAACAAGGCAAAGACCAGGAAGGCTGGCTATAGATAACGGGACAGATTTAGGATTGCGGCGCTAGGTGGATTAGGATATAATAGAAAAAGTGTTCGCAGCACTACACGATCACAAATACGCTATCGGGATAAAAAGGAGAGCGATGAAGATTATTTTTGTTTTCCCAGGTATTGCCGAAACAGGGTTTAGCAAGACTAAGAATGCGGCGGAATTCGGGTGGATCAATCACGGTCTTTGTTCCTTGAGCGCCTGCGCAAAGAGAGATGGCCATACTGTCAAACTGATCGACTTACGTGAACTTACCGGATGGGATGATCTGCGGGACGAGATCAATATTTTTGCTCCGGATGTTGTAGGCATAACTATGATGTCCTGTGATTACGATCATGCTGTTGAGACAGCGAAACGCGTAAAATCGTGCAATCAGTCTATAAAAATAGTAGTGGGTGGCCCTCATCCGAGCATAATGCCGGATGAAGTGGCAAAAGAGCCCTCGATAGATCATGTCGTAGTCGGGGAAGGGGAAATAAGCTTTATAAAACTGCTCGACGATATCAAGAACGGCCGTCCCGCACAAGAGATAATAACCGGAGATCATCCTATTCTGGATGCTATTCCTTTTTCGGATAGAGAGCTTTTTAAAATTAAAGAGTCTCCAATAGAGCGTTTTCTTCCGGCTCCTTTTGTTACACTCATTGCCGGGCGCGGATGTATATACAACTGCAGTTTTTGTCAGCCTGCCGAACGCAAAATATTCGGGAGCAAGGTCAGGCGAAGAAGCGTCTCTAATGTGATAGACGAGCTGAAGACGCTTAGAAAAAAGTATGATTTCCAAAGTTTCATGTTCCATGATGACTGTCTTACGGAAGACAGAAAATGGGTAATAGAGTTCTGCAATGCATATAAAAAAGAAAAATTTAATAAACCGTTCGTTTGTCAAAGCCGCGCGGATATAATCTGTAAAAATCAGGATATGGTGCGGCTCATGAAGCGGTCGGGCCTTGTTATGTTCCTTATCGGATTCGAAAGCGGCAGCCAGCGCATCTTGGATTTTTTGCGTAAAGGAACCAAAGTTGAGATGAACTATCGCGCAGCGCGTATCTGCAAAAAATACGGCATACGCATCTGGGCTAATTACATGCTTGGTATCCCGACGGAAACAAAAGAAGAGACGTTGGATACCGTAAAGATGATACATGTGATAAAACCGTACAGGCCAAGCCCCGCATTCTTTACTCCTCACCCAGGCAGCGACCTTTACGACTATTGTGTGAATGAGAATCTCTCATTAATTCAATCTCATAGCGGTTATTCCAGATCTCCGAACGAAGCAAAGATAAAAGGGATCGACTATGATTTTCTGCGTGAGGCTCTGGCTCAATCAAAAAAAAGGTTTCCTTCTGTAAGATTGAAAAGAAAAATAGATTTTATCTGGGAACACCGTATAAAATACGCAATACGAACATTAAGGAGACCTATATGAACAAAAAACTTGTTGCGGTCTGTTGTTTAATATTTTCCATCCTTTTAAACTACTCACCGGTCCATGCGCAGCAGGCAAAGCTGGAGGAGTTTAAGGCGATACAGCTCCTAACCCCGCAGATGGATGGAGGAAAGCCGTTGATGCAGGCATTGAAGGAGAGGAAGTCGTCGAGGGAATTCAGCCCTAAAGAATTATCTTTGCAGGAACTGTCGAATCTGTTGTGGGCGGCGAACGGCGTTAACAGGCCCGAACAGGACCTGACGACGGCTCCGACGGCAATGAACCTGCAGGAGATAGAGATCTATGTCGTCACTGCCCTGGGCGCCTATCTATATAAAGGAAAGAATAACATGCTCGCACCTATCACTGCCGGCGATTTACGCGCAGTAACTGGCTCCCAGCCCTTCGTCGCGGATGCTCCCATAAACCTTGTCTTCGTTGCAGATATTGCGAAGATGGGCAGAATACCTGCCGAAGCTACGGCGTTTTACTCCGCCACAGATACCGGATTTATAAGCCAGAATGTATACCTATATTGTGCTTCTGCGGGGTTGGCTACGGTTGTGAGGGCCTGGCTCGACAAACCTGCCTTGGCAAGAGCCATGAAGTTGCGCAGTGACCAGATGATAATTCTTGCGCAAACGGTAGGCTATCCGAAAGAGTAAGGCGGGCGCCGCCATTCTTTAGCGAACTATTGGCCGGCCTTTTGAGAGGCCGCGATCTGCTGAAGCCTGTACCTTATATCCCTATTCCTTCTATCGAGCTCACGAAGCCTTTTGCGGTCATCGTAATATTGCTGGAATATATTGGGTGCAGGAGTCCAATTCCTGCCGTTCCATATATATTCCACCTTGCCCGAAAACCTGCCGACAAGCGCCTTTGTTTCCTGGCCGATAGGGGAGACGATCTTTACTTGCCTATAGCTGATCTTCTCGGATAACGACAGCTCCTGGGCGTAACAGCCTGTGGCGACGAGCAGCAGCGACAGGGCTAGGATGAGCTTCTTTTTTAGATCAAATGGCTTTCGCATAGCAAAAGTTTACATCTAAAGAGAGCTCAATGCAACAAAAAGGTTGCATTTTTATTTCTTGTTAGGTATACTAAATCATACTTTCAATTTACCAACCGGAGGGTGAATATATCATGTGGAACGGTATAAACAGAAGAAAATTTCCACGAGCCAATTACAAGTGCTTGATAAGCATAAAGAAAAGGCTGACATCGAAGACCATATCGACGCAGACTGAGAACATAGGCGCCGGCGGCATTTGCGTCATGATAAAAGAGGATCTAGGGCTTTTCCAGGGTGTTGACCTTGAGATATTCCTTGATGAGAGCACGCCCCCGGTCAAATGCGGCGGCACGATAGTATGGGTGGTAAAGAAGACCAGCCCGAAGGAAAAAGGCGCACCTTTATACGACACCGGCATCGAATTTATCGATATTAGGCCCGAGGACAGGGACAGGATAACGGACGTTGTTGAGAATATAATGACCAAGGGCTCTTCGAGCAAAAAATAATAGCTCGTGACCTTGACAATCAAAGTAGCGTATGTTATACTTATCTCAAATTATTGAAAAAGGAGGTGAATTTTAACGATGAAAAGCTTCTTAAAAGGTATTATTATATGTCTTGCTGTATTAATGATTCTCAATATAGCAACGGCAAGTTACGCGCAGGATCCTGCGAAAAAGCTCGGAAGAGGACTAGCTAACATCCTGACAGGTTGGGTGGAGCTTCCTAAGAACATTTATGACACGAGCGTAGAAGACAATCCTCTCTCTGGACTCACGATCGGATTAGCAAAAGGTGTTGGAATGACCATAGTAAGAACTGGTGCTGGAGTGTACGAAACCGTTACATTCCCTTTCCCGATACCCGAAGGCTATGCCCCGGTGTTGGAACCAGAGTTTGTATTTAAGGGCAAATAAGCATTGGCATTAAGGAAATAAGGGGATAGAAATGAACTTTTTATCCCCTTATTTTTTTGTAAATTTTCGATAAAATTAATAAAAATAACTTGCAATTATACCCATTTTATATTAGAATCTGCACAGTTAACATATCG
>JBAYFK010000127.1:0-4947 GCA_041667225.1 Candidatus Omnitrophota bacterium | reverse complement strand
TCGTAAATTTTACAACAGCAAATTTAGATGCCTAATCTAAATTTGCGGCAAGCGGAAGATGGCCGCAAAAGTAACCGCCAACGGGTAATGAGTAGACTGGGCTAAAGAGCTGTACTTTCTTGATGGAACTGGTTATGTGTGATATAATACTGAGCAAATTATGAAAAGAATAATTATTGCAATGATTCTGATCGGAATATGCGGCTTATCCGTCTGCGGGTGCAGCAAAAGTTCGCCCGAAGACAGGAAGATACTTGCCCGTGTAAGCAATAAATTCGTTACGCTCGGCGAGTTCAAGTCAAGGCTTGCGAAATTGCCTTCATATTATAAGGATATCGTCGATAAGAACAGGAAGAGATTCCTGGACGAGACGATCATCGAGATGATGTTCTATGAAGAGGCGATACGCCAGAGGCTTGACCAGGACAAAGAGGTAAAAGATGTAATAAACGAAGCGAAGAGGAAGATACTCATCGCCAAGCTTATCAAAACAGAAGTTGAGGATAAGGTAAAGGTCGAGGACTCGGAGGTCAGGCAGTTCTACGAAACGCATAAAGACGAATTTAAAACGCCTGAGCTATGGAGGGCGTCGCACATCCTAGTAGGGACGGAGCAGGAGGCGAACGAAGCTGTGAGCGCGATCAATAACGGCGCCAGCTTCGAGGACCTGGCACGGGCAAAGTCCACTGACGCAACGGCTAGCCGGGGCGGCGATGTAGGATTTTTCCGTCAAGGGCAGCTTATACCGGATTTTGAGAATACATGCGCGAAACTTGATGTAGGCCAGATGAGCGGCATCGTGCATACGCAGTTCGGTTATCATATAATAAAATTGACGGATAAAAAAGAGCCCTCTGTTGAGAGCTATGAAAAGGCAAAAGGCAAGATAGAAGAGGAGCTTAAGAAGAAGAGGCGCAGCGAGCTTTTTGATAAACTGGTGCTGGACTTGAAGAACAAATACAATGTGGAGATCGAGGACGATGTGTTCAAATCTCTGGAAGTATTAGACGCAGATAAGGCCGCTCCGGGAAAAGGGTCATGATGAAAAAGATAGCGTTCATATTTTTGTTCGTAGCAATCATATTTGCAGTTTCCGTTTCCCATTCGGAAGTTATAGACAGGATCGTCGCCGTTGTCAATAACGAGGTAATAACCCAGCGGGAGATAGACGGTATCCTCGAGCCCATCTATGAACAGTATAGAAGCCTGTACTACGGGGATGAACTTATAAAGAAGCTTGAAGAGGCCAGGCAGAAAGTGCTGGACCAGCTGATAGAGGACAGGCTCATATTGAGTGAAGCGAAGAAACTGGGTGTTGAGGTAGAGGAAGCGGCTGTCGACGCCAGGGTGGATGACATGGTAAGGCGTTTTCCGTCGCGTGAGGCGTTCGAGAGAGCGCTTGCACAGCAGGACATCAACCTTAAGGACCTGAGGGCGCGTTACAAAGAACAGATCATGGTCAGGAGACTGATAGACCATAAGGTAGGATCCAAAATTTCAGTGTCTCCTCCGGAAATAGCTAACTTTTACGATAAACATGCCAATGAGTTCGTTCAGCCTGAGCAGATCAAATTGAGCAATATTTTGATAAGGCCGAAGAAGAACATGACCATGGACCAGGCTGAAAGGCTTGCCAATGAGATAGAATCGAGGCTCAGAGAGGGCGGTTCTTTCGAAGGTCTTGCAATGGAATATTCGGAAGGGCCCAATGCTAGCGAGGGCGGTTCTATGGGATATGTAAAGAAGGGGGACCTTCTTCCCGCGATAGAGGAGGTCGTCTTCGAACTTAAAGAGGGCGAGGTCTCTCCGATCATCAAGACTAACCTGGGGTTCCACATATTCAAAATTGACGAGAAGCGCGAACGCAAGGTTCTTGAACTGTCTGAAGTCCGCAGGGATGTGGAGGAGGCGGTCTTCAGGGAGAAGATAAAGGGCAGGATAAAGGACTGGGTGGACGGCCTGAAGAAAAATGCCTATATCGCGTATAAGTAAACCGCGTATTTTAGTTACAATGGGCGACCCTTCAGGGGTAGGCCCGGAAGTGACATTAAAAGCCATGGCAAGCTTGGAACATTCGAAGCTTGCCGATTTTTTTATCATCGGCGACAGATCCGTCCTCGACCGTGTAAACAAACGGCTGAATAAAAAAATACGCGTACCGGTGATCGACCTGGCCAATGTAAGGCCGGTCGATTTTTCATATGGAGCGTCTAAGCCTGCCTTCGGAGCCGCGTCGATGGCATATATAGATAAAGCCTTGGAGATGCTCGCTTCGGGCGAAGCCGACGCGCTCGTGACCGGCCCGATAAACAAAGGCTCTATAAGCAGCGCAGGTTTCCCGGGTTTTCAGGGGCACACCGAATATCTTGCCGCAAAGACCAGCACTAAGGATTTTGCCATGATGTTCGTCGGAGACAGACTCAAGATAACTCTTGTAACGAGGCACATTGCGCTAAAGGATGTGCCGTCGTCGTTAACTCCGGAAGCTATCTATAGGACCATAATTCTTACACACCAGGCGCTGGTAAATAAGTTCGGCATAAAACACCCGAAGATCGCGGTCGCAGGTCTGAATCCGCATGCGGGCGAAGGCGGCATGTTCGGCGACGAAGAGAAAAGAATAATATCTCCCGCGATAAAGAAAGCGGCTAAAAAGATAAAAGGGGTATCGGGACCGTTCCCTCCGGATGCCGTATTCCACAGCGTATTCAACCGAAGATATGACGCCGTTGTTTCGCTTTATCACGATCAGGCGCTTATACCGTTCAAGATGCTCTATTTCAGTACCGGCGTCAATATGACGCTCGGCCTTCCGTTCGTCAGGACTTCGCCCGACCACGGTACCGCTTTCGATATAGCTGGAAAAATGATCGCGGACCCCTCGAGCATGAAAGAGGCATGCCTTTTAGCGGCGCGCCTCGCATCAAAAAAGAAGAGCTCCTAGTATGCTCACAAAGAGCCAGCTTAAAGAGGTCTTCGAGAACTACGGTTTCAGGCCGCTCAAGAGATTCGGCGAAAATTACCTCATAGACGCGAACATAAAAGACAAAATAATCAAAGAGGCCTCGATAGCCAAAGGCGATACTATCCTTGAAATAGGCCCCGGGCTGGGAGCGCTCACGATAGACCTGGCGTCTTCCGGGGCGAGAGTGGTCGCCGTCGAGAAGGACAAAAAGGCTTTTCGGATATTGACATCCATCGCCGGCGCCGATCATCCGAACCTTGAATTGGTCTGCCAGGATATCCTGGAGTTCGATATCGCGCGCGTCTTTTCGGGCAAGAAGATAAAGCTCATCGGAAACCTTCCTTACTACATTTCGTCACCGATAATTGAATACATGATCGATAACAGGCGCTTCATCGAATCCGCCATATTCATGGTCCAGAAGGAAGTGGCCGCCCGTCTTCTTGCCGGCCCCGGAACAAAAGATTACTCTTCGGTAAGCTGCTTCGTTCAGTATTATACAAAACCAAAGTATGTCCATACCGTGAAGCGCGGTTCTTTTCATCCTGAACCTGAAGTCGATTCGGCTATCGTGCGGTTCGATCTTTCCACGGATGGTCCGTCCGGCGTGAAGGATGAAAAGATGCTCTTTCGCGTAATAAGGGGAGCGTTCAACCAGAGAAGGAAGACTATAATAAATTCGCTGTCACGTGAAGCGGTCCTCGATATCCCGAAAGATGAACTGGCCCGGATCCTTGATGGTATAGGCATCGGTCCGGAGAGGCGGCCGGAGACGCTGGGACTGCCCGAATTCATAAGAATAGCCAACGCGGTGGTGAGATGAAAGACGATATCTGTAATATATGCGGCCGCACCGAATACAGGCCTGTCCTTAGGATCAATAAGGATACTTTGATCGTCAAGTGCTCCGGGTGCAATACCGCCCGCACATATCCGTATCCCGGATTTAATTTTACTGAGCAGGAAAAATATTCGAAGTTCTATCTCGATAATGAGAAGATGTTCAGGATGTTCGCGTCATCGATGATGGATGTGCTGCGCGCTCACAAAAGCTCCGGCAGTATCCTTGATATAGGGTGCTCGGTGGGGTATCTTCTTGATGCGGCTAAGAGCGCGGGTTTTACATCGACCTGCGGGATAGAGCTTAACAGGGAGGCTGCCCGCGTCTCTCGTGATAAAGGACATGTCATATATGAGAAGCCCCTGGAAGAACTCGGACTGGAAAAAGGAAAATATTCCGTAATAGTCTTCAATCACGTCCTCGAACACATCCCGCATATGAAGCCGTTCCTGTCGGAAGTGAAAAATATCCTTAAAGATGACGGCATAATATATTGCGGAGCTCCGAATTATAACAGCCTGATGCAGAGGTGGCTGCGGTCGCGCTGGTACGGGTGGGGAATGCCCGATCATGTGTGGCATTTCGAGGTATCCACATTCCGCGCAGCGCTTGAGAATAACGGTTTCCGCACAAAGGAGTTAGTCCAGAACGCGATGTACTATCCCTACTCAAAATCCCTCAGAAAGAACACCCGCGCGACCGTTGCGAGGCTCGCGGGCTCACTCGGCCTTGGTGACCAGGTCTACGGCATCTTCCTCAAGGATTCTCAAGACTCTCATATCTAAAGATTTCGTTCGCGTCATGAATTATTTTCGGCGTGTGCTTCGGTTTACGTTTCGCTCATTTGCAAAAAGTCCATCTGACGTAGTCAGCATTACGGATTTTTGCATTCGCTCAACGTAAATCCTTGCACACCTATAGTCTATACCCCAGTCTGCCGAAAAAATTCGAATTCCGCTCACAAAATCTTTAAATATGAGGCTTGATAGCTCACTATGCTATGCTTCCTCAGGTGGCGGAACTTTTATGGTCCATCTGGAGCGACTTTTAAAATTTACGATACATTGGGGCGATATAGGCTTTACCATCGGAAATTTTACAACAGCAAATTTAGATGCCTAATCTAAATTTGCGACAAGCG
>JBAYFK010000126.1:0-5008 GCA_041667225.1 Candidatus Omnitrophota bacterium | reverse complement strand
TTTTCCGTAATGCTCGAACCCGATCGAATTCGACAGCGCCTCTGTCTTACCCGTCCAGCCGGACTTGCGTGAATATCCGCCTATGAGGTTCAATTCTTTATAGAATAGAAAATCGCTGGCTGCTGCTATATCATATAGGAACAGCGAAGCGAGAAGTATGATAAGACAAGCCCTGCGATTGGCATTCATAGGGATATTATACCCTTCGAAAGTTAAGGATACAAAGTTTTAATGCTGGAGCATTTTATCCGAAGAATTTATCGCCTGCAGCCCAATTCTCACCGTTCACCTCGTCGATAACGAGGTAAGTGTGTTCCTTGGGCTTCCCGGCTACCTTCAAAAGAGTGTCCGAAAATTCTTTAGCGATCTCCTCTTTCTGCTTCTTATTCAGCTTTCCCACCAACTTAAGGTTTATGTATGGCATTTTTTCTTTCTCCTTATTTTGAGGTTGTCTCCTGGAAAAGCCATGTGGTCAAATATCTCTCTCCCGTATCGGGCAATATCACCACGATAAGTTTCCCTTTATTTTCTTTACGTTTAGCCACTTCAAGCGCCGCCCAAACGGCTGCGCCGCTCGAAATACCGACAAGAATACCTTCCAGTTTTGCAAGCTTTCGGGCGATCTCGCCTGCATCTTCATTTTTTACCCGGATTATCTCATCGATAATATCCTTATTGAGGACCTGGGGAACGAACCCTGCTCCTATCCCCTGGATCTTATGCGGACCTGGAGCGCCTCCGGACAGGACGGGTGAAGCATCCGGCTCGACCGCTATTACCTTAAAGTCCTTCTTCCTCTTCTTTATCACTTCTGCGATGCCTGTAATGGTACCGCCGGTCCCGACCCCCGAAACAAGGATATCTACCTTCCCGTCCGTGTCCTTCCATATCTCCTCCGCAGTCGTCTTACGGTGGATCTCCGGATTTGCGGGATTATTGAACTGCTGAGGCACAAAACTATTCGGGGTGGATTTTGCCAATTCGTCGGCCTTATCGATCGCCCCTTTCATCCCTTTGGTACCGTCTGTCAATACAAGCTCCGCGCCCAATATTTTAAGGAGCTGCCTGCGCTCGACACTCATCGTATCCGGCATCGTCAATATAAGCCTGTAGCCTTTTGCCGCAGCCGTAAATGCAAGCGCTATACCCGTATTGCCGCTCGTCGGCTCGATGATCACAGAATCTTTTTTAAGAAGCCCCTTTTTCTCGGCATCTTCTATCAGGGCGACCCCTATCCTGTCTTTAACGCTCGACAGCGGATTGAACGATTCTACCTTCGCTGCGATCGTGGCGAGAGACCCCTCGCTTATCCTGTTCAACCGGACAAGCGGAGTATTACCGACCGTCTTTGTAATATCATCGTATATTTTACCCATCATATCCCCCTACGCTTTTGCAAGCGCTTGTTCGATATCCGCGAGAATATCATCTATATGCTCAAGGCCGATCGACAACCGGATAAAGTCCGCCGTCACCCCGGTCGCCAATTGCTCTTCCGGAGATAATTGCTGATGTGTCGTTGTTGCCGGGTGTATGGCCAACGACTTCGCATCGCCCACGTTCGCAAGATGCGAAATAAGTTCAAGAGAGTTGATGAACTTAGACCCGGCTTCAAGGCCGCCCTTGATCCCAAAACCGAGTATCGCGCCCGCGCCTTTAGGAAAATATTTCTTTGCCTTCTCTTTTTCAGGACTGTCATCCAGGCCCGGGTAGTTCACCCAGCTTACCTTTGGATGCTTCTTGAGATACTTCGCGACCGCCAGGGCATTTTCAGCGTGCCTCGGAAGCCTTAAATGCAGCGTTTCAAGCCCCTGCAGAAATAGGAACGAATTGAACGGCGACAGCGCCGGCCCAAGATCGCGAAGCAGGGTGACCCTCGCTTTAATGATATAAGCGATATTCCCAAGCGGCTTAAGCGCCTCTACGAAGTTGATCCCGTGATAGCTCGGATCCGGTTCTGCTATTAACGGGAACTTGCCGTTCGTCCAGTCGAATTTCCCTGAATCGACTATCAGTCCTCCCAGGCTCGTCCCGTGCCCGCCGATAAATTTGGTGGCAGAATAGACGATGATGTCTACACCATGATCGAACGGCCGCAACAGGTACGGAGATACAGTATTATCCAGTATGAACGGTATCCCGTTCTTGTGCGCTATCTTCGATATTCCCTCAAGGTCCGAGATATTATTCTTCGGGTTCCCGATCGATTCGGCGTAAATGGCCTTCGTCTTCGGCGTTATCGCTTTTTGATATGCATCGAGATCTCCTGACGGCACAAATTTTACTTTTATGCCGAGGCGGGCAAATGTATAGTGGAACAGGTTATATGTCCCGCCGTACAGGTTATCCGCAGATACGATCTCATCCCCCGCCTGCGTTATATTAAGGAGGGCGAGCGTTATGGCCGCCTGGCCGCTGGCAGTGGCCAAAGCCCCCACGCCGCCTTCGAGAAGAGCTATCCTCTTCTCGAGTACATCGGTCGTCGGGTTCTGCAAACGCGTATAGATGTTCCCGAACTCGCGCAGGCCAAAAAGGCTCGCGGCATGATCCGTAGACTTGAACTGATACGATGTTGTCTGGTAAATAGGCACTGCCCTCGACCCAGTCGTGGGATCAGGCTCCTGGCCCCCGTGCAATGCCAATGTTTCTATTCTCAATTTATTATCGATCTTACTCATTTCACAGCTCCTCTCTGTTTATGCTGCGCTAGAACGCATAGTGCGCGCTCAGCACAAGGCCGTTCCCCAGCCCGACCTCTTTAGTTGATTCATGATCTCCCGCATAGGTGTAAGCCGCTACAAGCGAAAGATTCTTGTTCGCAAGCCATGCTACATGCGCATCCCAATAATCGGCATTCTTGAAATTATTGAAATCGGGCCCCTGTTTATATTCGAACCCTACTACTAAATTACCCGGCAACACCACATCGACGTTCCCAAAACCGGTGAGCTTGCTCTGCCTGTCGTATCCGAATACTCCCGTAGCATACGAGTTCGTAAGAAGAGCACCTCCTGAAACTATGACCGGCAGCGGCAGTTCGGTTATGGTCTTTGTCGCAACAACGTAACCATCCCAGCCGTCATGACGCGTCTTGCCTCCGAGAACGTTATCGGTATGTTTATATATGCCTCCGACCGATACCGCCGGGACAAACTTCCAATCGTTAAAATTCTCCGGCACTACAAGAAGCTTGGCGCCGATATTATGCTTGTTATGGCTCTTCGCATCCTTCTGGTTGATATTCTCAAATCCATATGATACCTCAAGCCTATCAAGTATTGTATCAGAAACGCCGGCTGTGTACCAGTTGACTCCCACATCGCTCAAGTTAACGTACCAGGTCCCGAATTGAGGCTTACCTATATATTTAGTGACCTCTCCTATCGGGGACTTGTCGATATCCGCTTTGTCCGGATCGGCAGCCTTGGAACCTGCCGGATACGCCAACGGGTTATAAGCAACACCTCCTACGCCTTCCAGGTTATTGAAAGGCGCTCCGGCATGCGCTATAGACGCGCTCAACAAACCAAAAACAGCCACAGCTACTAAAGTAATATACTTCATCTTGATCTCCATTTTTTTGTACCTTATACTCCAGTAGACTGGCCGTCTGCAGTACTTTTTTTATTATATTTTTATTTTTACGATACGCTTACCGGTCGTCCGGCAAGCTATAAAACGTTCTTACTAAATACCACCCCCTTCCTCGACCTTCCAAACTTCGTCGAAACGCTGTTTCTCGGCTACCTCGATCTGCGTGATCTTCCTGTTATGCACGGTTATAGCGACCGTGCCGTATGCCAGCTTCTCCACGGCATCGCTTATCTCTTTTATTATCGAATCATTTATTATTTTTTTAGAATTTTGGACTGAACCCATATTTCATCCCGCCTCTGTTAGATTTTTTAGCAATAAAAAAACCACTTACCTTTAAGATGCCTTCCTGGTAGTGGGCGAGTCATTGACTACGAATTATGCGTAATGATAATTACATAGGCGCTCCGCCCCTTACCGGAAGGCAGCACATGGCCATGCAACACATCATCACGTTATGTTCTTTAAACTTAATATTCATTTTATATATTCCTTAAATTGAGTATGCCAGCACCTGCTGACCGGCATTTACCTGTAAAACCAGCTCTCCAAAAGTCACGTTATCTATAATATCCGATGTTGCCTTAGAAACCTTTTGCCACATTTTCTTGAATACGCATTTATTGATATCCGCGCAATTGGAATATCCTTCCTTTACACAGGATATCGGCTCAATAGGGCCATCGATAAATCTTACCACTTCTCCTACAGTTATTTTGTCCGGGGGCCTGGATAGTAAATATCCTCCTACGCTGCCCCTTCTACTCTCAATGAAACCGCCATTTTTCAAGGCCGATAACACCTGCTCCAAAAATTTAATAGGAGCGTCTATGCGTTTGGCCATATCATGAATTGTTACAAGCTCCTTTTCATGGTGCAAGGCCAGATCTAAAACTGCTTTTAACGCATAATCGCCTTTAAATGTAATTCTCATGGCTATCTCTCATCTCTATAATCTCTATCTACAAAGTAGAGTATACACTATCCCTGAACTTTGTCAACGATTTTTTTAAAATATTTTTATCCTGAGCAGCATCCTTCCTCCCCACAGCAAACGACATTGCCATTCTTTCCCGACGCCAGAACAGCCGCCGCACAGCCTACCCCCGCATCAACCGTAATGGCATTAAAAGGACAATTTTTCATGCACGCTCCGCACTCGATACAGGCATCCCTATCGATCATCTTTGCTTTCCCATTTTCCATGGTGAAGACGTTGTGAGGACATACTTCTGTGCACTTACGGCATCCTTTGCATTTCATTTCGTCATACTTTAGCGTAACTACACCTGAAAGATATCTCAACTTCATAATAGCCTCCATACAATATGCGCGGACTCTAAGAGGATGCCGGACGAAACCATCACCGATATTACCGGGATCGAATACCGTATCTCTTTTTTGACACCGGAAA
>JBAYFK010000125.1:0-5076 GCA_041667225.1 Candidatus Omnitrophota bacterium | reverse complement strand
TATTGTGGGGCACGGGTAATATTGGCGGAGATAAAAAGAAGGGCCCGAAATTCGTGGGAGTGATCAATGAGAAGAAGATCACTTTTGACATGCTGGCATCGAACATGCTGAGCATAAGGAGCCAGATAATCCTCAACTACTTCAACCAGGCCGAACTCCTGAAAGCCCTATTAGAAAAGAAGCCGTTTATCGCCAAGATGGCATGGAACCGGCTGATAATGCTTAACGAAGCAAGGACGCGCAAAATAACCGTATCCGATAAAGACGTCATAAATCAGATCAAGTCCCATCCCCTATTCAACAGGAACGGCAAGTTCGACGACAAGATATATCAATACGCTCTCCGGTATAATTTCGGGCTCTCTCCCAGGATGTTCGAAGAGACGGTCAGGGAAAATATGGAGATCCAGAAGATGAACGATGTAATAACGAAGGACGTCACGGCTACAGACGAAGATATCCGCAACGAATACGTGAAAGAGAACGGACGGTTCAGGATATCCTACGCGTTCATCCCTTTACAGGATTTCACCGGCAATGTGACTGTGGACGACGCCGTCATAACGGAATATTACGAAAAGCACAAGACCGAAATAATGATAAAACCGAACTCCCCCGACGATAAAACACCGCCGAGGATCGCAACGTTCGATGAGGCGAAAGCTGATATCAAAAAGGCTTTGACTGAGATGGAAGCAGGGAAACTCGCTTATGAAAAATCCAGGGAAACATACATGCTGCTTGAAGGCCTCATGTCAAAGGAGAGCCTCTCTTTTGAAGATGCGGCTTCGAAGCTAGGTATAGCGCTGGCAGAGTCTCCGTTCTTCTCAAAGACGGACACGCTGGAAACAATAGGCGAATCTCCCATGCTCTATGCGGCATCGGTAAATGTAATGTCGGGCGGTATTTCGCAGCCTGTACCTGCCAAGAACGGGTTCGTCATATTCAAGGTCATTGAGATCGAAAAGGTCGATGACGAGAAACTTAACACCCAGAAAGACGAATTGACCAAAAGGGCTTTGGCATATAAGAAGAATATATTCCTTGAAGAGTGGCTGAGGGCTCTCGAAAAGAAGACTACGCTCAATATCAATTTTGATGATTCCGAAGAATATTTTCAGTAGGACTTTGGATTATACGTTACCCAGATATACATATTTCAATTTCTCTTTGGCAATCTTTTCCGCGCGCTTGAGCGATTCGATAGGCGTAGCGGGAAGGGCCATCTTATAACACGGGAAATACCGCGAGAAATGGAGCGGCGTTCCCGGGCCTGTGTTGTCATATATCCAGCCGACCATTTTTTTCACTTCATCTTCCGAATCATTAACACCGGGTATCAAAAGAGTGGTGAGCTCTACATGGCACGCTTTCGACGACTCTTTTATCACGTCGAGTACCGGCTCGATGCGCCCTCCGCATATTTTTTTATAAAATTCCGCGCTGAACGACTTCAGGTCTATATTCATCGCGCCGATGTAAGGGAGCATCTCTCTTAAAGGCTCCAGGTTCACGAATCCGTTCGTGACCAGGACGTTTTCAAGTCCGGCCTTCTTTGCGCGCTTCGCAGTATCCAGAACGAACTCATACCAGATGAAAGGTTCATTATACGTATAAGCGATGCCGAAAGAACGGGCCGATTTTGCCTTACCTATTATCTCTTCGCTAGTTATATCCCGGGTAGGGACATCGGCCTCTTGCGAGATCTGCCAATTCTGGCAGAAGTCACAGCAGAAATTACATCCTCTGGTACCGATGGAAATAATATATTCGCCTGGGTGATAATGATAGAGAGGTTTTTTTTCGATAGGATCGAGCGCTATTGCAGTGGCCTTACCGTATATTTCGGAGAATAATATCCCGCCCTGATTTACTCTTACATTGCATATGCCGCGCGAACCCTCTTGTATAACACAGTTGTGGGGACAAAGACGGCAATGGACTTTTTTTTCACCGAGCAACTCGTAGTACAGCGCTTCCTTCAAGGCCCCTCACCCTCCGGTGCTACCTAAGGAATTTTTTCAGCTCCTTCATGAACTGGCCCACATCCCTGAATTGCCTGTATACGGACGCGAATCTCACATACGCTATCTCATCGAGCTCGTGCAGGGTCTTCATGACAAGTTCGCCTATTTCCTGGGAGGAGACTTCCCTGTCATGCTTCTTCTCAAGCAATCTCTCTATCTCCTCGACCATTCTTTCGATGCGCTTCATACTGACGGGGCGTTTCTCGCAGGCAACAAGTATGCCTTTCATCAGCTTTTCCCTGTCGAATCTCTCGCGGCGGGAGTCTTTCTTTATTACCATAAGAGGTATACGTTCCACATATTCGTACGTGGTGAAACGCCTTTTACACTTAAGGCACTCTCTCCTGCGCCTTACGCTCGCGGCATTCGACGACACCCTGGAATCTATAACGCCGTCCTTCTTGTTGCCGCAATATGGACATCTCATAAATTCATCTTCCTTAATCTAAATGGTTCAGTATGCTCTTCCACTCTTCTATCTTAAGATGCATGCGCTGGGTATTGAGCGAGCTTGTCGATGTCAGATACCCGAAAGGTATATCTACATCGGCAAAATTTTCCTTAAATATCTTATAGGCCGTTTCGCCGTTCAGGAATATCGCCTTTATCTTGGGGTATTTTTTTAACAGGGCCCTTATATCGTTGGGCTTGGCCGATTGAATAGTATCGTCAGAGGAGCCTTCCCTGGAACATGACATAATTACGTCCCAAAGAGCTATTTTACTATCGTGCAGGAGCTTTTTCCTCTCCCGGTATCCTCCCGGATCGGTCTTACCGAGGACCTGGGAGATTATTTCCCAGAAATGGTTACGTTCGTTGGCATAATATTTCTTCTTTTCGAGGGATTGTTCCCCGGGGATGGAACCTAATATCAGTACCCGCGCCTTCTTATCTATAACAGGCCCGAGCCCCGTGATATGTTTTTTCATCATAGAATATCGATCCGCCTATCTTAGTACTCTGACCTTTACCTTTGCTTCACGCAGAAGGTCCTTAGAAAGTTTGTCCGGATAATCGCCTTTTATGACTATGTCAGTGATACCGGCGTTGATGACCATCTTCGCGCATATTATGCACGGCTGGGTAGTGGAATACAGGCTTGCGCCTTTAAGGCTAGTTCCGTGAAGAGCAGCTTGGAGGAAAGCATTCTGCTCGGCGTGCAAACCCCGGCAAAGCTCATGCCGTTCGCCCGACGGTATATTCAGTTTCGCGCGGATACATCCTACGACGCTGCAATGCCGGACTTTTGAAGGGGCGCCGTTATATCCTGTTGCCAGGATCTTCTTATCGCGCACCAGGACCGCTCCGACGCGCCTGCGCAGGCATGTCGAGCGTGTCGACACAAGGTCTGCGATGCTTAAAAAATATTCATCCCATGACGGACGGTGGTAGCTTTCGGCCTTTTTTGTCATTTCGTTATCCTCGCCATCAGGTCTTTATAGAGCGGGAACTTTTTTACAAGAGCGGCTACATCCTGCCTGACCTCTTCAAGGTTCTTCTCGTTCAGCGGATCTGATATGGCCTTATTTATCAACCGCGCGATCTCGGTCATCTCATCCTCTTTCATACCCCGCGTAGTAACGGCAGGAGTACCGATACGGATGCCGCTGGTCACGAACGGCGAGCGGCTGTCATATGGGATGAGGTTCTTATTCACTGTTATGCTCGTCTTATCGAGTACGGTCGCGGCGTCTTTGCCGGTGATGTTCTTGTTGGACAGGTCAACGAGGAATAGATGGGTATCGGTCCCGCCGGCAACTATCCTGTAACCGAACTTCGCAAGCTCAGAAGAGAGCCTTGTGGAATTCTTAAGGACCTGTTTCTGATATTCTTTGAATTCCGGCTGGAGCGCTTCTTTAAAACAGACCGCCTTGCCCGCGATCACGTGCATGAGCGGGCCTCCCTGGATACCCGGGAATACTTCAGAGTCTATCGTCTTGGCAAATTCCTTTTTACACATTATGAATGCGCCCCTCGGCCCTCTCATCGTCTTATGGGTAGTCGATGTAACGAATTCGGCGTATGGTACCGGGCTCTCATGGAGCCCGGCGGCTATGAGGCCGGCTATATGCGCTATGTCGACAAAAAGGACCGCGCCGACCGAATCGGCTATCTCCCTGAATTTTTTGAAGTCCATCGCCCTCGGATACGCCGATGCGCCGGCAAGTATCAGCTTCGGTTTATGGATCTTGGCAAGCGCCGCAATTTCGTCATAGTCGAGCGTCTCCGTCTTTTTATTCACGCCGTACGGGACTATGTTGTAAAATTTTCCGGAAAAGTTGTGTGAATGTCCGTGTGAAAGATGCCCTCCGCAAGCCAGGCTCATCGCCAATACCGTATCGCCCGGCTCCAGCATCGCAAAGTATACGGCCATGTTAGCCTGAGAGCCCGAGTGAGGCTGGACATTTACATGTTCCGCGCCGAAGATCGCCTTCGCCCTCTCGATGGCAAGCGTCTCGACGACGTCAACGTTATGGCAGCCGTTATACCAGCGCGCCTTCGGGTATCCTTCAGCGTATTTATTGGTCAGACAAGACCCCTGGGCCTCCAGCACCGACTCACTCACGAAATTCTCGCTCGCTATCAGCTCAAGGTTATCATTCTCTCTTTTGGTCTCGTCGACAATAGCCTTATAAACTTCCGGGTCATCTCTTCTTAAATTCATCATTTTTTAGCATTCCTCTTCAATTTTGATTCTATCTCTTTTATCTGGCATACGCGCCTCGCGTGGCGGTCGCCGATATGCGACGTGTTAAGCCATACGTCCAATATCTCTTTTGATCGTTTGAAATCGGTATAGCTCGCCGCCAGGACTACGACATTGCAGTCGTTATGTTCCCTGGAAGACTTTGCCATATCCTTATCGTAACATGCGGCAGCCCTTATCCCATTCACCTTGTTGGCTATTATTGCCATGCCGACGCCCGTCTTACAGATGAGTATACCGCGGCGAGACTGCCCTTCACTGACCGCTTTTGCCACTTCAAACCCTATCAAAGGATAGTCGCAGGATTCCTTGGAATGCGTTCCGCAGTCCGTCACATCGAAT
>JBAYFK010000124.1:0-5094 GCA_041667225.1 Candidatus Omnitrophota bacterium | reverse complement strand
GGCGTATGTCTGTAAGAAGATGGGTTTGAAGAGCGCGCGGATATCCACCCAGATCCTGCAGCGTGACCGCCATGCGGAATTCTTGACCGCTATAGCTATCACCGGGACATCTATTGAAAAGTTCGCTACTGAGTTCAGGAACCTGCAGCATACGGAGATCGGCGAAGTAGAGGAGTATTTCACGAAGGGTCAAAAAGGTTCGAGCGCTATGCCTCACAAGAAGAACCCGATCCTCGCCGAAAGGATGGCGGGGCTTGCCAGGATATTGAGGGCGAATTCCCATGCCGCCATGGACGACATGGTGTTGTGGCATGAACGCGATATATCTCATTCTTCCGCAGAGAGGGTCATCCTGCCAGATTCGACGATACTTTTGGACTATATGCTCAATAAATTCATGGCGATGGTCTCCAATATTGTGGTCAATGAAGACAGGATGATGGAGAATTTGAATAGGTCGAAGGGCGTCGTATTCTCAGGAAGGCTATTGCTCGAGCTTATAGAGAAGGGCCTTACGCGTAATGACGCGTATGATCTTGTGCAGCGGGTAGCGTTCAGCGCCCGGCGCGACGGCATAGAATTCAAAGAGGCGCTTCTTAGAGATGAAGGTGTACGCCAGTCGCTCTCGTCCGCCGAGATAGAAGACATATTCGATTTCAAATATCATATAAAACACGTCGACAAGATATTCAGGAAAGTCGGTATATAGAGTAGTGAGTTGGGAGTAGTGAGTAGTGAGTTGGAAGAGCACAAGACACAAGTCGAAAAGATAAAACCAGGGGTGAACATGGAGAAGTTAAAACAGATCTACGAAGGCAAGGCAAAGAAACTTTACGAAACCGCCGACCCGGATATATTGATCCAGGAATTTAAGGACGACGCTACCGCTTTCGACGCTACGAAGCGCGGGACGATCGGCAACAAAGGTATAGTTAATAACAGGCTGTCGGAGAAGATATTCAATCTCTTGTCAAAAAAAGGCATCCCGACGCACTTTGTCGAAAGGCCGAACGATAGAGACATGGTGGTCAAGAAGGTCGAGATAGTGCCGATAGAGGTCACGATGAGGAACATCGTTGCCGGCGGCATGGCGAAGCTCCTGGGGCTCGACGAGGGGATAGTTCTTAAGAAACCCGTCCTCGAATGGCATTACAAGGAAGACAAGCTGCACGACCCGCTCGTGAACGATTACCACATCCTGGCGCTCGGCATAGCCACGGAAAAAGAGCTCGACACCATAAGAAAGTATTCGTTCAAGGTGAATGATATACTTATGGATTTCTTCGATTCAAAAGGGCTGATACTCGTTGATTTTAAACTCGAATTCGGCAGGTTTAAAGGAAAGATCATACTTGCCGATGAGATATCTCCGGATACATGCCGTCTCTGGGACAAAACGACAAAAGAGAAGCTGGATAAAGACCGTTTCCGCCGTGACCTCGGCAATGTAGAAGAGGCGTACCAGGAAGTGCTCCGCAGGGTGATGGAGTAATGATGAAAAAAGTCACATATAAAAGCGCCGGCGTCGATATCAATAAGGCCAACGCGCTCGTAAAGGATTATAAGCGTTTTGCGGCCTTTACGAAGACGAAGGGCGTGATCAGCGATGTAGGTTCTTTCGGCGGCCTCTTCAGGCCCGACATCAGGCGTTTTAAAGACCCGGTCCTCGTATCATCTACGGATGGGGTTGGCACAAAACTGAAGATAGCGTTCCTCGCCGATAAACACGATACGGTCGGTATAGACCTCGTGGCGATGAGCGTCAACGATATATTATGCTCCGGCGCGGAAGGTTTATTCTTCCTCGATTACATATCGACGGGCAAGATAAGGTCCGGTGTATTGAAAGATATCGTAAAGGGTATCTCTTTAGCGTGCCGCGAGTCGGGATACGCGCTCATCGGAGGAGAGACGGCAGAGATGCCAGGCATGTACCAGGATGGCGAATACGACCTTGCGGGTTTTGGTGTAGGGATGGTCGACAAGCGCGATATAATCGACGGCACCGGCGTCAGGACAGGCGATTGCGTCCTCGGCCTTGAATCGAGCGGCCCTCATTCGAACGGATATTCTCTTATCAGGAAAGTATTCAACAAAAAAGAACTTAAAATGCATTCGAAGGAGCTGTTGGCCCCGACGAGACTTTACTGTAAAGGGGTGCTCGCGGTGAAGGATGCCCTGAAGATAAAAGGCATCGCGAATATTACCGGCGGCGCGTTCTACGATAAAGTTCCCAGGATCATACCGAAAGGTATGGCCATAGAGATATACAGGTCTTCCTGGAAACCGAGTCCCATATTTTCGCTGGTCCAGAAGAAGGGCAATGTCGACTACCGGGAGATGTACAGGACCCTCAATATGGGGATAGGCATGGTGATGGTATTATCGAAAGCGGATGTCGATAAGGCGCGTTCCATTCTTACGAAGAAAGGTTACGCGTCACATGTCATCGGAAGAGTCATAAAAGGTTCGAGAGAAGTAGTGATCAAATGAAGATACTGGTGATCGGTTCAGGCGGCAGAGAACATGCGCTTGTGTGGAAGATAGCGAAGAGCCCAAAGTGCGAGAAGGTATACTGCGCTCCGGGCAACGGGGGGATCTCTCAGTCGGCGGAGCTCGTGAATATAAAAGCGGACGATATTAACGGCCTCCTCGATTTCGCGAAGTCCAAAAATATCGATCTTACCGTCGTTGGCCCGGAAGGGCCGCTTGCGGCGGGCATAGTCGACCTCTTCGAGAATAACGGCATGACCATATTCGGCCCGTCTAAAGCGCTTGCGGCGCTCGAGGGGAGCAAAGTATTTTCGAAAGAGCTGATGAGGCGCATGGGTGTTCCGACGGCAGATTTCAGGATATTCGATAAGAGCGAAGATGCGCTGGAATATCTCGATACCAGGAAAGCTCCTGTCGTGGTAAAGGCCGACGGGCTTTGCGCCGGCAAGGGCGTGGTAGTAGCGAAGACGATCGAAGAAGCGAAGATGGCTGTAAGAATGATGATGGTAGATAAAATGTTCGGTGACGCCGGCTCAAAGATCATCATAGAGGACTGTCTGGCCGGAGAAGAGGCTTCCATAATCGTAATATCTGACGGCAAAACAATAGTTCCTCTCGCCTCGAGCCAGGACCATAAAAGGATATTCGACGGAGATAAAGGGCCGAATACCGGAGGCATGGGAGCATATTCCCCGGCTCCTGTTGTAACTGACGAAATATTCAAAAAAGTGATGGATACGGTGATACGTCCCGTAATTCAGGGGCTTGCAAAAGAAGGATCGCTTTATAAGGGAGTGCTTTACGCAGGTATAATGCTTACTATGGACGGGCCGAAGGCCTTGGAATTCAACGTACGGTTCGGAGACCCCGAAACACAGGCGATAATGCCGAGGCTCAAGAGCGATCTGGTCGATTGCATGTACAGGGCGGCGAAGGGCGAGCTTGGGCTCTACGCGCTTGAGTGGGACAAGAGGCCATGCGTCTCTGTCGTGATCGCTTCCGGCGGCTATCCAGGAAAGTATGACAAGGGTGTGGAGATAAAAGGGATCGACGAAGTTCGCAAGATGAAAGACGTAGTCATATTCCATGCGGGGACCCGACAGGGCCGAAGAGCCACTGACGGCAAGGATACTTATATTACGAACGGCGGCAGGGTGCTAAACGTGACGGCGCTGGGCTCCGGGATCGCCGAGGCGATCGATAATTGTTATGAAGCTGTCGGTAGGATACAATTCGAAAGGCAGCACTTCCGCAGGGACATAGGATACAGGGCGCTTAAAGCATAGGGCGAAAAAAAGAGGGGCTATATGAAGAAAAGACCTATAGTTGCTATAGTGATGGGCAGCGATTCAGATCTGCCAACGATGAGAGAGACGGCGAATATCCTGGATGAGCACAGGGTGCCTAATGAGATGATGATCCTTTCAGCCCACCGCTCTCCGGATGATACAGCCTCTTTCGCCAAGAGCGCGCGCAAAAAAGGTTTTAAGGTGATCGTGGCGGGCGCCGGCGGAGCCGCGCATCTTGCCGGGGTCATCGCGAGCCATACCACGCTTCCGGTCATAGGCGTTCCCATGGAAACGAAGGAACTTAAGGGCGTGGATTCATTATTCTCGACGGTACAGATGCCTTCCGGCATACCGGTGGCCACCGTAGCTATCGGAACTGCAGGGGCCAAGAACGCCGGGCTGCTCGCTTTAGAAATATTGAGCCTCTCCGACCGCCGGCTCGAGAAAGAGCTGGCCGGGTTCAAGAGGTCTCTCGTTGCGGCGATCAGGAAGAAGAATCCCGTATCAAGATGAGCTCTTTAAAAAGGACGATCGTCCTGAAGATCGACCCGTGCGCTCCCGATAAAAAAGTCATCGTGCTCGGTGCGGATATATTGAGAAGAGGGGGCCTGGTCGCTTTTCCAACGGAGACAGTATACGGCCTGGCGGCAAATATAGACGACCGTTCGGCCATGAGAAGATTGAGCAGGGTCAAAGAGAGGCCGGCCAATAAACCGTTCACCGTACTTATAGCCGGCATAAGTTCCATCAATAAGATGAACTGTTCTGTGACTAAAAGAGTGAGGCGGCTTTTAAATAAGTTCTGGCCCGGGCCGCTGACCGTGGTCCTGGGTTCCGCCGGCGGGAAAAAGATAGGTTTCAGGATGCCCGCGAATAAAGTCGCGCTGGACCTCATACGGGCGTCGGCAGTACCGGCTGCAGTGCCGAGCGCGAACTTAAGCGGTAGAAGGCCTCCTACAACCGCGGCAAACGTATTGGCCCAGCTTGACGGCAAGATCGACCTTGTGATCGACGCGGGTAAGACGGAAGTCGGAATTGAATCTACCGTAGTGGATATGACCGGAGATGTACCTGTTATTTTAAGAGAAGGCGCTATACCAAAAGAACTAGTATTCAGGACATTGGCCAATGGGTAATATAAAGTCAGTGCTCTTTGTCTGCACGGGCAACAGCTGCAGATCGGTCATGGCCGAAGGGTTCATGAAGAAGTATCTGCGGGAGCTGGGCAAGGCAGATATCGAAGTGCGTTCCGCGGGGATAAGCGCGGCGGAAGGTTTCTTCCCGACCGCCGAGACTATAGAGGTGATGCGCC
>JBAYFK010000123.1:0-5136 GCA_041667225.1 Candidatus Omnitrophota bacterium | reverse complement strand
GTCCGGGGCGTCGGTGATGACGATCAGATCGAGGTCCAGTGGCCGTTTGCCGGTGCCGAGTTTCATGTCCAGTTCCAGGTAATGCGTGCCGGCGGTCAGTTCCATGGCGGGTAACGGGATCAGGTTCCAGTCTTCGCCCTCGATCCCGAAGGCCCCGGCGAAGATCGATTTGTTATCCTAGTACGCCTGGAAGACGTGATCCCCGGGATTGCCGCGCACGCGTAGCGTGATCGTGTACTTGCCCGTGCGCGGGATGGTGACGGCAAACCCGGCCGGTACGGTGAAGTGATCCGCGTTCCAGAAGTACGAGAGAATGTTCGGGTTCGTCGGGCCGGACGCGGAGCTGTCAAAGGCCCGGCCAAAGCCGACGCCGGAACAGTGAAAGGTATTGATCGTCTCTTCCGCTTCCCGCAGCACCGCGATCTTGGCCGGCAACGGCGGCGGCGGTGCGGACGTAGCCCCGGGCGCCTGTTTGTTGAAGTAGATAAAGAACCGACGCTCGCTCGCGGTCCTGCCCGGCACAAAATATCTGGAACGCGTGTCGGTCCATTCTTCACAGGAGATATTAAGGGCCAAGAAAGCGATAAAGAAGGCGTTCAAGACGCAGATAGACAATAAAGGTTTTTCGATGGTAGAGGTCTTAAGCATGTGCCCGACATACTGGGGCATGACGCCTATACAGTCAGCCGACAGGATAAAGAACGAGGTTTCGATGTTCTATCCTATAGGCGTTGTCAAAAGTTATTAAAAGGCCGATATATATGAGTCCAAAAAAGAGATTAGCGCCTGAGCCCGCGCTCGAGATACTTTTTGCGGGTTTCGGCGGACAGGGAATAATGTTCATGGGTAAGCTCATGGCCCAGGCAGGGATGAAGGCGGGCAAGCACGTGACATGGATGCCGTCTTACGGGGCCGAAGTGCGGGGCGGTACGGCGTATTCGATGACCAAGATATCCGAGTACGAAATAGCAAACCCGACCATCGATTGCCCGGACATACTTGTGGCTATGAACGAACCGTCTTTGATGAAATATGAGCCAAAGTTGAAAGAGGGCGGCATACTCATAATCAACAGTTCCCTGATAGCCGCGCATCCGAAGAGAAGAGATGTCGCCGTGGTCACTATGCCTATGACCGGCATGGCGAGCAATATTGGGGATACCAGATGCGCTAACATGATAGCCGTCGGGGCCCTGATAAAGAGTTCAAAATTATTGCCGCTCAAGATAGCCGTAAATGCCCTTAAGGATATGTTCAAGAACAAAGAAGAGTTGTTTTTATTGAATAAAAAAGCCTTGGAAAAAGGTTACAGCGCCTCAAAGATAAAGCGCGAGAGGAAATGACATGGTAAGAGTCCGTTTCGCGCCCAGCCCGACAGGATTCCTTCACATCGGCAGCGCAAGAACAGCGCTATTTAACTGGCTTTATGCCAGGCATACCGGCGGTACGTTCATACTCCGTATTGAAGATACCGACAAAGTACGTTCCGAACAAAGATTTCTCGAAGAGATATTGATGGACCTCAAATGGCTAGGCCTCGAATGGGATGAGGAACCTGTCCACCAATCCAAGCGTTTCGATGTCTATCGCCAGGCGGCAGAAGACCTCGTCAAGGCGGGCAAGGGATACCGCGAAGGTGAAGCCTATATTTTCAAGGTAGAAAAAGGGCGCACGATCGAGATCAACGATATGATCCACGGAAAGATCACCTTCAATACCGATGACATAAAAGATCAGGTGATGATAAAGTCCGACGGCTCTCCGGTATACAATTTCTGCTGCGTCATAGACGATGCGTATTTGAAGGTGACGGATATAATACGAGGCGATGACCACGTATCTAACACTCCGAAGCAGATCCTCTTCTATGAGGCGCTCGGGCTTACTCCGCCGAGATTTGCTCATATGCCGCTTATCATGGGAATGGACGGAGCAAAGCTTTCTAAAAGGCACGGAGGCGTTTCTGTCGAAGAATATAAGAGGGAAGGGTTCCTGCCCGAGGCGCTGATCAATTACCTGCTTCTATTGGGATGGTCACCCGGCAATGATCGGGAGATCATACCTCTTGCGGATGCCGTGAAAGAGTTCGATATCAATAAGATGAAAGGCGTCCAGGCGAAGTTCGACCTTCAGAAGCTTAGATGGATGAACGGCGAATACATCATGGCAAAGAGTAGAGATGAACTCCTGCCGCTCATTAAGAACCAGTTTATGTCGTCCGGGAAGGCGCTTCCTCCCGACGAGATGCTTTTGAAAGTCATAGACCTGTACAAGATACGTATAAAGACGCTGTCAGAATTTGTAGATATGACCGATCATTTTTTTAGCGATGTATATTCAATAGATGAAAAAGGAAAAGAGAAACACCTTTCTTCCGATGACAGCAGGGCGATCCTTCGCGAATTTTCCGTCCGCTTGAGAACCCTGAACACTTTTTCACACAGCGCATTAGAAGAAGCGTGCCGTGTGATGGCTCAGGAAAAGAATCTCAAAGCCGGCCAGATAATCCACCCCACCCGCATGGCGATAAGCGGCAAGACAACGGGTTCGGGACTATTTGAGATGATGGAAGTAATGGGAAAAGAAAAAGTTATTGAGCGGATGGAGAAGGCGTCCCATTAAATACGCGGTGGATATGGAAAATCAAAAACCAACAAACTTTATACGGGATATAATCGATAGCCACAACCAGGCCGGCAGGTTCGGCGGCGCTGTTCATACCCGTTTCCCGCCGGAGCCTAACGGATATCCTCATATAGGCCACGCCAAATCGATATGCATCAATTTCGGCATTGCGCGCGATTACAACGGAACGTGCAATCTGCGCATGGATGACACAAACCCCGAGAAGGAAGAGATGGAGTATGTCAATGCCCTCATCAACGACGTTCACTGGCTCGGGTTTGACTGGGGAAAGAACCTTTTTTACGCGTCGGACTATTTCCAAAAGATCTACGAATATGCCATTGAGCTTATAAAAGCGGATAAGGCATATGTATGCGACCTGAGCCCGGATGAATTCAAAGAATGCCGCGGAACGGTCACGCGCGCCGGTAAGGACAGTCCTTACCGCAAAAGGTCTCCCGAAGAAAATCGTGACCTGTTCGAACGTATGAGGAAGGGCGAATTCGAGGACGGAACACGTGTCCTGCGCGGAAAGATCGATATGACCAGCCCGAATATGCTCATGCGCGATCCGGTATTTTACAGGATAAAACGTGAACACCATCACAGGACCGGCGACAACTGGTGCATTTACCCCATGTACGATTTCGCTCACTGCCTTTCGGATTCGATCGAAGGAATAACACATTCTATATGTACGCTTGAGTTCGAGAATAACCGCCCTTTGTACGACTGGATACTGGATGCGCTTAAACTACACCACCCTCAACAGATAGAATTTGCCAGGCTCAACCTGAGCAACACCGTATTGAGCAAAAGAAAACTTCTACAGCTCGTCGAAGATAAGCGCGTGAGCGGATGGGATGATCCGCGCATGCCCACACTTTCTGGCTTAAGGCGCCGCGGCTACACGCCTTCGTCGATAAGGAGTTTCTGCGACGAGATCGGGGTCGCGAAGATGAACAGCATCGTGGCCATAAACGTCCTTGAGAATTCCGTGCGCAATGAACTTAATAAGACGGCTATGCGCGCCATGGCGGTCCTGAAACCGATAAAACTCATCATTACGAATTATCCGGCCGATAAGACCGAAGAGCTCGATGCGGTAAACAATCCCGAAGACCCGTCTACAGGCACGCGAAAAGTGCCTTTCAGCCGGGAGCTGTATATAGAGCGGGATGATTTCCGGGAAGTTCCGCCGCCAAAATTTTTCCGCCTTACTCCAGGCAGAGAGGTGCGTCTCAGGTACGCGTATTTCGTCAAATGCACCGATGTCGTGAAAGACGCCAAGACCGGAGAGGTCACCGAGGTCCATTGCACATATGATCCGGCAACGCGCGGCGGGGATGCGCCGGACGGCAGGAAAGTAAAGGCGACTATACATTGGGTAAGCGCGCTTCATGCGGTAGAAGCGGAAGTGCGTGTATACGACTATCTTTTTTCCAAGCGCGATCCGGAAGATGTTCCGGAAGGGGTCGATTTCCGGACTACCGTAAACCCAAATTCACTTGAAATTATCAAAGGCGCCAAGCTGGAACCGTCATTAAAGAGCGCCCAGCCCGGGAACCGATACCAATTTGAGCGTTTAGGGTACTTTTTTATCGATCCGGCAGCGTCTATAGATGGGAAGAACGTCTATAACAGGATAGTTTCCCTCAAAGATACCTGGGCAAAGACGGAAGCGAAGCAATAATAGGGATAATAGTAATAATCGTTGAAAAATCGGCCATTATAGTATAAGATTTAGGTCGGAAAGATGTAAGATCCTTCAGCACCTATATTGATATGAGTTTAAGATACTTCGGCTGCTACGATCCTCCTGTTCGTCGGATCGTTTAACGCAGCCTCAGTATCAACATTTTTTCAAAATGTTGACGGATAGTGTAACGGTAGCACAGCAGACTCTGGCTCTGCTTGTCTAGGTTCAAATCCTAGTCCGTCAGCCACTTTTACGAAGTGAAGTACCTTAATGCGAAGGGCCTTGTTGCTTTCTCGTAGATTTATAGTATAATAGACTCTCTTTGAAATTATATAAGATATTGTGCGCGGGTGGCGGAACTGGCAGACGCGTATGTTTGAGGGGCATATGGCTCACGCTGTGTGGGTTCAAGTCCCACCCCGCGCACCAAATTTGCTACGGTTTAACTAGGGCAAATTTGATCCTGAGGAGGCTGTATTTTAAGTTTTAGGCCGACGAAGGACCTAAATCAATCCCTAGTGGATCGTATATTAGTAACAAGTATTGTTTGACATATCGGAAGCCAAGGTGCTTCAACGCCTACAATGCTCCTATTCGTCGCATTGTTACGGCGTTTCAGCATCGATTTTGCTTCGCAAAATCGGCCCCATCGTCTAGCCTGGCCCAGGACGTTAGGTTCTCAGCCTAAAGACTGGGGTTCAAATCCCCATGGGGCTACCAAATTTTATGCAGCCTCTCTCAGGAAAATTTGATCCTGAGGAGGCTGTATTTTTTTGTATAGGCCGACGAAGGACCTAAAACAATTTGCGCAT
>JBAYFK010000122.1:0-5149 GCA_041667225.1 Candidatus Omnitrophota bacterium | reverse complement strand
CACAAGGGCTACGGGATCATTTACGCGGACAGCGCCATGAAATATGCGCCCTATAGCGATCCGGCCAAAATAAGAATTATGGTCGAGCATCGTCACCAGCATCTGAAAAGGAAGGTCGGGGTTGGCGACCGGCGGCAACACCCTGTGCAGGATCCTATCTAAAAGGGGCTTTATATTTTCATTAGGGTCATCAAGGTCAAGCTTAGCGTACCCGTCCCGGCCGGAAGCGTATACGATCGGAAAATCGAGCTGTTCATCGGACGCGTTAAGTTCGCAGAAGAGGTCGAATGTCATAGTGGCGACTTCGTGGGGGCGCGCGTTGGGACGGTCTATCTTATTGATGACAAGAATAGGTTTCAGGTGCAGTTCCAGGGATTTTTTTAAGACGAATTTCGTCTGGGGCATCGGCCCGTCAACGGCGTCGACGAGCAGGAGTACGCCGTCTACCATTTCCAGGATACGCTCGACCTCGCTCCCGAAATCGGCATGGCCCGGCGTATCGACGATGTTGCATTGCACGCCCTTGTAATTGAATGAGGCGTTCTTTGAAAATATCGTTATCCCCCTCTCTTTCTCGAGAGGGTTCGAATCCATGATAGTCGTTTCGCCTTCCTCGAACTTATGGGCGCCCGTAAATTTGAGCAGCGTATCGACAAGCGTCGTCTTCCCGTGGTCTACGTGAGCGACTATCGCAACGTTCCGTACGTCTTTTCTTCTTTTTTGATTTGTCATTGGCTCTATTTTACTTCGAATAGAAACCTACCGCAAGCTATTTATAGGCTGCCGATATTATTGACATTTTTCATGGGATTGATACAATAAAGACGCTGACGCAGCGGCGAAGAAAGTCAGTTCAGCATTTAAATAGAATTACTCTTTACACAAAAAACCCTCGTCCATTCATTCGGACGGGGGTTTTTGTTTTTCTTGTGTCTTGCGCACTTGCGTCTTGCGCTCTCTCTACTTCTCACCACTCCCAACTCCCGTCTCTTGCGCACTTGCGTCTTGCGTCTTGTGCTCTTGCGCTCTTCTCACCCCATCCTCCGGCTGAAATACCGTCTTCTCCGGCTTCTTCTTTCCAAGTAATATCGTCACTCCTGTCAATCCGCCTATCTCTGAGCCCATATCCTTCGATACTTTGAGGACCATCGCCTCGCTGATATGATCTTTTGCCGAAACTTTGATCTCATACGAACCTTCCGGGAAACCTTTAAAATCCGCCTGGCCATGCGGAGCCACTCCTCCTCCGGAAACCGGGCCCGATATCTCTATATTGGCTCCGTCGACCGGGGCTCCTTTTTCATCTACGATCAGCACCGCGAAATCGACTTTGCTTTCAACCTGTTCCGCAGAGACGTCTTTCTTCGATAAAACGACCTTAACGGGCTTCATTCCGGGCTCAACATCAATAGAGACCTTTTTGCCATGGTAATCTTTTGCTTTCACCATGACGTCGTAATCGCCCTGCGGGTAATCTTCGAAGATGAATTTACCCTGAGGCGCTATCCCGCCCCCTCTGGCCGCGCCCTTAACCTCTATACCGACGTTAGGTATGATATCGCCCTTTTCGTCTTCTACCAATACGGTAAATGTCACATCATCCAGGAATTCCCCTTCACAGAACGCACTCTGAAACGTTGCGAGCATCATAATGAGAACGATCAGACTAATTGTTTTCATTCATAATCCCCTTCCCTTGTTTTCCCCATTTCCGCAACTCTCAACTAATAGTTGAACAAATCTCCCATCGAATAACTTTTCCCTGACGCTTTATTCACCGCATTTAATATCTTCGCCTGAACGACCGGCGTCAAACGCCTCCCCTTCACGGCGCGAGCGACCATCTTATACGTTATCTGTTCGGTCGAACTCTCTACGAGATCACCCGCTTCTAATCCATGCAGCTCCATGATCTTCTTTATCGGCTGCTCTCCGAGGTCGCGTTCAATGTTCGTCATTACTCGATCGCAAAACTTGTAGTCACTACGGCCATTACTTTTTTATCGAGTGATGAGGTATCGTTCATACCCCAGTCAGAAACCTCCGTAGACGTAGCCGGAGTGATCTGGAAAACGCCCATCCGCGCAGAACGCATTGAACCGATCTTATTCCCGGTAGCGCTAACCATGCTCTCGGCTCTCTGCTTGGCGTTATTTGTGGCTTTGGCAAGCATCTCTATCTTGAGTTCATCGAGCTTCGTATAAAAATATTCCGGCGCCGGCGAAGTGAACTCGATGCCCTGATCTATCAGCTCTGTGACCTCGCGCGTCACTTCGTCTATCTTCGATACGTCATTCGACCTGATCTCTACGCCCTGGACCAGCCGGTATCCCTGGATATCATTCGTATCATTGCCCTTTTCGTTCTTCTTATATATCGTTTCAGTGATGACCTGGCATATCGTAATTTCATCGTCCTTCACGTTTTTGGAATGGAGATATGTCATTACCTCTTCCAGATCTGCCTTGAGGCCGGCATAAGCGGACTTAAGGTCGGCTTCCCTCCTGGAGAATTCACCCCGCCATACGATATAATCGCTCCTGATCTCTTTTGTAGCTGAACCGGTAACCGATATCTGCTCCCGGGTAAACTTCATTACCTTCATGAAGCCGCCGGATAAAATAACGCTCGAAGCTATCGTTGCCGCCGCGATACAAATGCCTAAAATTATTATTTGTGAATTCTTAAAAAAATTCCCGCCTTCCATATCTCACCCCTATTCTTGTGCACTTGCGTCTTGTGTCCTGCGCTCTTCCAAGCTTCCCCTTCTCCCAACTCACAACTCACGAATTCGCGTAACAATACCTGCATCCAAACAAGCACGTACTATTCACTCCTATATCTTTCGAAACTACACAACCGCAATGTCTTCTCTGAGCAGGATCCTTTCTCTTTGGCACAGCAATTCCCCATATCTTCTTAATAAGTTCGTCATCTATACATTTACCATGTTTTATACCAAATCGTTCCAAGCCGACTTCCTCGGCGCAGGATAGCGCTTCAAGGCCGGAATCAATGGCAGCATTCCCTATCCACTCGAGAAGCGGCATATACGCTGACACTTCAAACGCATCTGCAGCGATATAAAGATCTTCACTGGCCGCTTTGCCCATCCGTATCTTTGTCTTCCTGTAAGGATCGATTATACTGATGATCAGCCGCTTTGTATAGGGGCTTAATTTTTTGATCAAAGAAGATAGCTGCCTGATGTGCCACTCTATAGGCGTCTGGTTGGAATAAAGGATAGGATCGTATCGCCAGATGACCCTGTCTTTTCCTACCAGGGAACTAAGCTCCTGAAACGTTTTTACAGCCTCGCCGATCGGCGGACTCTTAGGCTCTATCGATCCTGGATACCCTATGATCGTATAATTGAAATAGTACTTATACCCCATCCGGTCTAACTCGGGAAGATACCTGATGAGCGGCTTTGGATTACGGGTCCAAAAAATTATCGCTTGGACATCCTGCGGCTTAAGGCTTACATGCGAGACCTGGTCTGCATTATAAGGATTCGGGACCGTGCAGTACCCCTGCCTTATTCCATTCATGAACCATTCTGAATAAAAGGCCGGGATATCCGTTCTTCTGCTAGCGCTTATGATCTTTTCTTCTTTTTCTCTCAACTCACTTCTCGTTATATATATGTACGTCTCTCTGCGGGAACGGTATTGCAATGCCCTGGCTCTTAAACTCTTCATAGATCGACTTATTTATATCGAAAAGAACGTCCCAGAAATCCGCCTGTTTACACCATATCCTCGCGTATAGATTTATACTTGAATCGGCAAATTCAGAGATGCCTATCTTCGCCTCGGGTTTTGCCGCGACGAGATTATTCTTTTTGACTACCGCCTTGATGATCCCTATGGCCTTTTCCACGTCCGAACCATAACTTACGCCCGTCTTTATATCCACCTTCTTAAAACCGGTATAGTTATGTATGATCTCACCCACTATCTCTTTATTAGGGATAAATATGGTGGTGCCGTCGACCGTATTGAGCATGGTCCTGGCCAAGGTCATATCCGTCACCTCGCCTATTACATCAGTCACCTCTATTATGTCGCCCACCTTAAAAGGTTTTGTGAATATCAATGTCACGCCTGCCGCGTAATTCGAGAGAGGCCCCTGCAGGGCAAAGCTCAAGCCGAATCCCGCGACGCTCAGGCCCGCTATAAATGGCAGTATCGTTATGCCGAAATTGCCGAGCGCTATCAGCGCCGCAAGCGCAATGATCGTGATCTTCATGATCTGCACGGCAAATTTGCTTATCGTGATATCGATCTTATGTTTTTCGAGGAACCGGCTGAGCACCTTTCCCGCGATCTTGGCTATAAAAAATCCTGCCAGCAGGATAACGATGCCGCCGATGACCTGGAAACTGTACTTTACCAGGAACTCCATCGCCAGATCGATGAGCTTCTTCGTCGTCTCTATTCCAGGCGTAAATATCTCTTTGGTCTTATCGGATACATTCTGCTGGCAATAAACTATTCTTGGCAGGAGAACTGAAATTGCTGTAATAAAAGCTGTGGTAAAAGCTCTTCTCGTTTTCATAAATCTCCTCCTTTTATAGATCTCTTGCATCCCAGCGTTTCCCCTTCTCACTACTCACAACTCACAACTCACTACTAACACGCACTATTTAATGAAGTCCAAGTAAAACGCCACCACCAGCACCACAGCCGATGATAAAAATATTATAGAATAATTTATTTTATCCTTGTTTGAACTGAGCGCGCAGAGGACAGCTCCTATCATGTCGCGGTCTTCCTTTTCTATCTTCTCGCCGTGCATGACCTTATCTACCAGCTTGTGCTTACTTATCAACCGGGAGCGGCTATGCTCTATCTTATATTTATATCCAAAGTATATAAAAAACCCTATAACGCCCACGTACCAAGCCATTTTGCCGTATTGCGGCCCAACATGTTCAAGGATAGTAACGGCTCTTATAGCTATAATGGCTATCAACCCGATGATAAAAAATATCATCGAAGCCGTGCTGTCCTTGCATCGTTTTCTCTCACTACAATTAACGCATTTATTCATCATCCCAGATCCCCCATCTCACTACTCCCTACTCACTACTTGGAAAACTCTCTGAGGCTCAGCAACCGCATCTCGAAATCTCCGCCGCTCTTTT